>JAHFDE010000043.1 GCA_023249165.1 Candidatus Methylomirabilota bacterium
CCAACTGGGGGCGCTCATCCGGGCTCTGAAGCGCGACGGGGTGAGCGAGGCTATCATGGTCGGCAAGGTGCGGATGAGTCACCTCTTCAGCCAGGTCCGTCCGGATGTCCGGGGAGCGCTACTCTATCTGCGCCTGAAGGATCGCCGGGGCGATTCCATCATGGAAGCGGTAGCCCAGGAGCTCGAGCGCGCCGGGATCACCCTCCTCGAGTGTACCCGGTTTCTGACTGGGGTCCTGGTTGAAAAGGGGATCCTGACCCGGCGGGCTCCGACGGAGCGGGAATGGGAGGACATCCGATTCGGTCGGGAGGTCGCAAGCACCCTGGCGAACGTGAAGGTCGGACAGACGGTGGTGGTAAAGCAGGGCGCGGTCCTCGCGGTCGAAGCGGTCGAGGGGACCGACGCCGCGGTGCGGCGAGGGGGCGAGCTCGGACGGGAAGGGGTGGTGGTTGTCAAGGTGTGCCGGCCCCAGCACGATTTTCGATTTGACGTCCCGGTGATCGGGCCGACCACCATTGCGGTGCTGCGCGAGGTGCGAGGGACGGCGCTGGGGGTGGAGGCGAACCGGACGCTGCTCCTGGATCGGGAACAGGCCCTTGGTCTCGCGGATGAGGCCGGCATCGCGGTCGTGGCCGACTAGAACCCACGGCTGCCAGCGGTCAGCCATCAGCTGTCAGCTAGAGGACTTCTTCCCAAAGCGGACAGCGGACAGCCGGCTGCTGGCTGCCCTCGCGAAGCGTTGAGAATGGACCCTGAGCGAGACATACGGGTGGCGGTCATCGGGGTGGGCCATGTGGGTCAGCACCACGCCCGGATCTACCGGGAACTCCCTGGAGTCGAGCTGGTCGGCGTCGTCGACATCGATCGTGCTAAGCTCCAGGAGTTGAGCAAATCCCTGGGCGTGGCTGCATTTCAGGATTACCGGGACATGTTCGGCCGGGTGGACGCCGTCAGCGTCGCCGTCCCCACGGTTCTCCACGCCCCTATTGCCCGTGACTGTCTGGAGCGCGACCTTGACGTCCTCGTCGAAAAGCCCCTGGCCGAGACCTTGGAGGAGGCAGAGGAACTCACAGATCTGGCCAAGCGGCGGGGCCGGATCCTCCAGGTGGGCCATGTGGAGCGGTTTAACGGAGCGGTCCGCGCCCTTCATCGGATGGTTAAGATGCCGGGCTTCATTGAGTGCCATCGCCTCAGTCCCTTCCCGCAGCGCAGCACCGACGTGGACGTGATCCTCGATCTCATGATCCACGATATTGACATCATCCTCAGCCTGGTGAAGTCTCCGGTCACCCAGGTGCGCGCGGTCGGGGTGCCGGTCCTGACCGATCGCGTGGACATTGCCAATGCCAGGATTGAGTTCGCGTCAGGATGTGTGGCCAACGTGACCGCCAGCCGGGTGAGCGCCGAACGCGTCCGCAAGATTCGCATCTTTCAGCCGGACACGTATATCTCCCTCGACTATGCGAGTCAAGAAATCAGCCTCTACCGTCGCCTGCCGGGAGACCCTACGTTTCATCCCCCCCAGCCTCCTCGGATCATCAGGGAGGAGGTGGTCGTCGAGAAAGAAGAACCCCTCCGCCTACAGCTCGCGAGCTACCTCAGGTCGGTCCGAGAGCGGACGCGGCCAGAGGTCTCGGGGGAAGAGGCGGTGGAGGCTCTCCGGGCCGCGTCCCAGATCCTGGCTAAAATCTGACATGATGTCCAAAGTCCACAGTCCAACGTCCAACGTCGTCAGCGAGCTGAACAGCTTCCAGTCGGCGCTCGACTTTGGACGTCGGACGTTGGACGTTGGACCATGAACAAAAAGATACTCATCGTGGCCGGGGAGGCCTCCGGAGACCTCCACGCCGCCGATCTCGCGCGGGCCCTCCTCTCCCTCGACCCGGAGGTCACCCTCTTGGGGATGGGGGGGGAGCAGATGCGGCTGGCTGGCGTAAAGCTCTTGGTGGATGCCAGGGAGTTGGCCGCGGTTGGATTCACCGAGGTCCTCTCGCGCCTGGCGGCATTGACACGCGCTTTTCGGCGGCTCCGGACGGCCCTCGACGCGGAAGATCCTGCCCTTCTCCTCCTGGTCGACTTCCCCGATTTCAATTTTTGGTTGGCGCGGGCCTCCCGGCGGATGGGGATTCCCGTCCTGTACTACATCAGCCCGCAGGTCTGGGCCTGGCGGAAAGGGAGGATCCGGACGCTGAAGCGGCTGGTGGAAAAGATGCTGGTCATCTTCCCCTTTGAGGAGTTGCTGTATCGCGAGGCGGGGGTTCCCGTCGCTTTTGTCGGCCACCCCATGCTGGACCGTCTGCGGGACATTCCGAGTCGAGAAGAGGCTCGTCGCCGCATGGGGTATGATCTTTCGGATCGGATCATTGGCCTCCTCCCGGGGAGCCGTGAGGGCGAGGTCCGACACCACCTCCCCGTTCTCAAAGAGGCTACCGCCCAGATTGTTCAAGCCGAACCTGCGGTCCGGTTTCTCGTGGCTGTGGCCGATTCGCTTCCTCCCGGCCTGGTCGAGACCCTCCTCCAGGGGAGCGATGCACCCATTCGACCGGTCCGAGGCCAGACGTACGAGATCATGCGGGCGGCAGACCTGTTGATCACGGCGTCAGGGACGGCAACCCTCGAGGCAGGGCTTCTCGGCACCCCCATGGTCATCATCTATCGGGTCTCCCGCCTCACCTGGTGGGTGGGCAGACTCTTGGTGGATGTTCCCGCCATAGGGATGGTAAACTTAGTCGCAGGAAGGCGCGTGGTGCCCGAGCTGCTGCAGTGGGATTTTACCCCTGAGCGGGTGGCCAGGATCGCCCTGGAGCTCTTGCAGAGTCCTGAGGCCCTCGGGTCGATCCGCCAGGAGCTCCAGCAGATTCGAGGAAGGCTCGGGGAGGAGGGGACCTCTCTTCGCGCAGCCCGGGAGGTCCTCAAGACGCTGTATGAGGGAAGGGCCAGGAGTCGGAGGTGAAGCAATTTTGGAAGGATCTCCGAACCCATCCGGTTGTCGTTGCCATCCTCACCTGGCTGTCGGCGTTCCTGCTCCGGAACCTCTTCCGGTCCCTGCGGGTGAGCTATGTGGGGCGCGAGGTGCTCGACCGGCTTATCCGCGCCGAGGGGAGGCAGGTCATGGCGGCCTTCTGGCATGGCCGGCTCCTCATGATGCCCTTTGCGCATCCCGAAGTGTCGTGGGCGGTGATGGTCAGTCGGCACCCGGATGGGGAGGTCATCAGCCGGGTGGCGGAGCGATTCGGCATTCGGCCGGTTCGGGGCTCGGCCCGCGAAGCCGGCGCGTGGGCCCTTCTCGGGATGGTGCGAGCCTCCCGAAGAGGGTATCATCTGGCCATCACCCCCGACGGGCCTCTCGGCCCGAGGGAACATGTGAAGACCGGAACGATTGAACTCGCCCGCTTGGCGGGTACCCCGATCATTCCCGTTGCCTTCGCCTCGTCGCACGGAAGGTTCGAGCGAAGCTGGGACCGGCTTCTGATCCCGTATCCCTTTGGCCGGGGGGTGTTTGTGTACGGAGAACCCGTTGTGGTCGCTCCGACGGCCGGCCCCGAAGAGGTGGAGAAGGCGCGGGGCGTCTTGGAGGAGGGCCTGCGTCAGGTGACGGCGTTGGCCGATGCGTACTTCAAAAATCAGCCATCAGCCGTCAACCACAGATCGGCTAGGAAGCTAGAAGGCTGAGTTTGATCCGTGGTACTTTCCAGCCTGGTAGCGTTCCAGCATTCCAGCAGTCTATTGGTGACTGCTGATCGCCGATAGCCGAGAGCTTAGCTCATGAGCGTCCTGTACAGCATCGGACTCTTCCTCGCGTTGCTCACCTACCTGCCTCGTCTTCTCCGCCGCAAGGGCCGGAGAGGTCCGTTCGGGCTGGCGGAGCGACTGGGTCGATACCCTGAATCGCTCACCATCAGGCTGCGAGAGAAACGCCCGCTCTGGCTCCATGCGGTTTCGGTGGGGGAGGCGATGGTGGGAGGCATTCTGGTTTCACGACTGCGCGCGAGGCGGTCGGGAGTGCCCCTCCTCGTCTCAACGGTCACCGCCACGGGACGGGAGGTGGCTCGAGAGCGCATACCTCAAGCGGAGGGGCACATCTACTTCCCGCTGGACTTCCCCGGACCCGTGGCCCGGGCCCTGACGGCCGTCAACCCCAGGCTCGTTCTCTTGACGGAGGGGGAGATATGGCCAAACTTCCTTGAGGCCTGCCACCTCCGAGGCGTGCCGGTCCTCCTGGTGAACGGCCGGGTCTCGCATCGGTCTTTCCGGCGCTGCCAGCTTGTCAAGCCGCTCTACCGACGGGTGCTCACGCGGATCGCGCTCTTTTGCATGCAGGGCGAGGGGGACGCCCGCCGGATTCTGGCGTTGGGGGCCGATCCGGAGCGTGTGGTCGTCACGGGCAACATCAAGTATGATGACGAGGAGGCGAATGACCAGTTCCCTGCTCGTCTTGCCCCTGTGGCGCGCCTTGTGGACGGTCGGCCGGTCTGGGTGGCTGGGAGTACCCATCGGGGAGAGGAGGGCCCCATCCTCCAGGCCTTTCGCGAGATCCGGACGGGGGTCCCCGATTCGATCCTGGTCATTGCCCCGCGCCACCCGGAGCGGATTCCCGAGGTCGAGATGCTCCTCCGGGAGGCAGACCTTCCCTTCATTCGTCGCAGCGCGCTTACCGGAGGCGCTGCCGAGCTTCCGTCGGTCGTCCTGGTCGATACCATGGGAGAGTTGAGTCACCTCTACTCTCTGGCCACGGTGGCCTTTGTGGGAGGCAGCCTGGTCCCGGCGGGCGGGCATAACATCCTGGAACCCGCCCGGTATCGGCGGCCAATCCTGTTCGGGCCCCACATGGACAACTTTGCCGAAGTGGCTGAAGCCTTCCTCGGTGAGGGGACACCTCATCGGGTTCGGGATGCCCCCGAGCTGGCGGCGCGGGTCCTCGAGCTCTTCCGCGATCCGGCTGCCGCGCACCGGATGGGGGAAGCCGCCTATCGCGTCCTGACCCGGAACCGGGGGGCCGCCGAGCGGACCGTTACCCTGATCGAGCGGTATCTGTGAATCCGATCCTCCACCAATACTATCGCCAGTGGCTCGCCGGTCACGGCCCCTGGGGCCGCCCGGTGCGCGGTCTCCTGCGTGTAGCCTCCTGGATCTACGGCCTGGTTGTTCTGGGGCGTCTCGGCCTGTACCGCTCGGGTCTGCTCAGGCGGATTCGCCTGTCCGCGCCGGTCATCAGCGTCGGTAATATCACCGCTGGGGGGACCGGAAAAACTCCCTTCGTCATTCTCCTCGCACATGAGCTGAAAGACCGCGGACTTCGGCCAGCGGTCGTGACCCGGGGCTACCGGGGAAAGAGGGAAGGGAAGACGGTGGTGGTCTCTGACGGGGCGACCATTGAAGGCGGGTATCCTGAGTTCGGAGATGAAGCGGTCCTTATTGCGCGGAAGCTGCCGGGCGTGCCCGTCGTGATGGCAAGGGATCGCGCCGAAGGAGGCCGGGAGGCGATTCGCCGGTTCGGGGCTGAGGCGATCGTGCTCGATGACGGCTTCCAGCACCTCCAGCTCGAGCGGGATCTGGACATCGTCCTGCTGGACCGGGCGAATCCCTTGGGCTACGGCTGCCTTCTCCCTCGCGGCCTCCTGCGGGAGCCGCTCGGCGCCCTCCGGCGCGCAGACCTCATCGTGGTCACGGGGACTCGCGCCGCCGAAGACGTTTGGCACATCCCGCACCGGTTTCGCGAGATGCGGTCGGCGCCCCTCCTGCACGCGGTCTATCTGCCGACCGTCTTGACCGACGGGAAGACCGGAGAGGCGGTTGCGGAGGCGGATCTCCGCACACAGGTGGTGGCGGCCTTCTCCGGGATCGCGAACCCGCTCGGCTTCGAGCGGACCCTCCGGTCCCTCGGGATCGTCCCCAGGACGCATCTTATCTATCCGGATCATCATCCCTACGATGCCTCGGACCTGATGGCGATCGCGCAGCGGATGGCGGCGGTCGGCGCGACGGTCGCGTTGACGACCGAAAAGGACGCCGTTCGGCTGGAGGCGCTCGCCCCTCCGTTTACCGTGGTCGCGGTAGGCGTCCGCCTGAGCCTCGTGGGGGGCCAGCCGGAACTCAAGCACTTCTTGGATGCCCTGTTTCCGTAGAGGTGAGGCGTGAAATCGCAGGCTCGGTGGCTCGACCTGGTGACGGCCAGCCTGCTGCTGGCGGTGGCGGTTCCTATCGCGTACCTGCCCTCCTGGATCGCATATCCCATCGGCGAAGCGCTGGGTCGCCTGGCCTATCTTGTGGATCGTCGCCACCGGCGCGTGGCCGCAGAGAACCTGCGCCTCGCCTTCGGAAGCGCATGCGGCCCCGACGAGATCCACACGATGGCGCGTGCTCACTTTCGCTGCCTCGGCCAGACCTTTGTGGAGACCTGCCGCCTCATCCGTCTAAGCCCGCAACATCTGATGGACGCCGTTGCGGTCAATGGGACGGATGTCCTGGATGCGATCAAGGCGACGGGACGGGGGGCCCTTTACGTGACGGCACACTTCGGGCCCTGGGAGTACCTTCCGGCGGTCTCGACCCATTGGTTCAACGAGCCCCTCACCGTCGTGGCCCGTCCCCTCGACAATCCTTATCTCGATCGATGGGTGAATGCGCTGCGACGCCGCTGGGGAAGTCGGGTGGTGGAGAAGCGTGACGCGATGAAAGAGCTGATGGACGTCCTCCGGCGGGGTGGAAAGGTGGGCGTCCTGATCGATCAGCACGTCTCGCGGCGGGAAGGCGTCGTTGTCTCCTTCTTTGGCCATCCGGCCTCCACGACCCACGCCCCCGCCTTGCTGGCCCTCCGGAGCGGCGCAGCCGTCATCCCCGTCGTGGTGCTCCGGGAGGGGAGGGGACGCTTCCGGATCCTCATGGGCAAGGAGGTGAGTCCTGGAGAGACCAAGGCGGACGTCGTGGCCATGACCGCTGCCATGACCGCCGCCCTGGAAGAGCTGATCCGCCGGTGTCCGGAGCAGTGGCTGTGGGTCCACCGGCGGTGGAAGTACCTTACCGAAGAAAAGGTTGAAGGGATGAAGGGTTGAAGGGATCAAGGGCACAAGGGCACAAGGGTTAGAGAGTGTTGTGATCGTTGACACCTCTGAAGGCAGATGAGATGAGGGTCATCGAGCGAAAGGTGGTTGATCCAGCCGGGGTCCGCCGGATCCTGATCCGGGGAGTAAACTGGGTCGGTGACGCGGTGATGACCACACCTGCCATTGCCGGCATCCGCAAGACCTTTCCCCACGCAAAGATCACGCTCCTGGTGAAGCCGTGGGTGGCCGGGGTCTTTGCCGACAACCCCGACATAGACGAGGTTCTCCTCTACGATGCGGCGGGCCGTCATCGGGGTGCGGCAGGGTTGATCCGTTTGGCCCGGGAGCTTCGGGGATACGGATTCGACCTGGCCGTGTTGCTGCAGAATGCCTTCGAGGCAGCCCTCCTGGCCTTCCTGGCCGGCATCCCGCGCCGGGTTGGCTACAATGCCCAGGGCAGAGGTCCCCTCCTCACCACGGTTGTGGTCAGGGATGGACCGACGCGCGAGCTGCACCATGTCGACTATTACCTGGTTCTTTTACGTGCACTCGGGTGGGTTGAAGGAGAGCGCAAGCCACGGGTGTACCCGAGAGCCGATGTCGATTCGAGGGCAGCAGCCTTCCTGGACGAGGCCGGGGTGAAGGGCGAGGAGGATGTGATGGCCTTCAATGCCGGATCGACCTACGGTTCGGCCAAGCGCTGGCCGACTGAGCGCTACGCCGCCCTGGCAGATCGACTAATCGAGAGCCTGGGAGTCTGGGTCTTGCTGGCCGGAGCGGCCTCCGATGGGGAAGTGGCTTGGGCTCTGCGGTCATCAGCGCGTCGTCCTGACCGGATTATCGATCTCACCGGGCGGACCGACATTCCGCTGCTCGCGGCCGTGCTCAAGCGCTGTGCCGTCTTTGTCACCAACGATACCGGGGCGATGCACGTCGGAGCGGCCATCGGTGTTCCCGTGGTGGCCCTCTTTGGGCCTACCGATCCCAAGACGACATCACCTGTGGGAACACACGTCATCCTGAGACATCCGGTCCCCTGCAGCCCCTGCCTTCTCAGAGAGTGTCCTATTGACCACCGATGCATGACCGGGATTTCTGTTGATAAAGTTTTCTCTTCGGTAGTTGGTATTTATAGTATAAAGCATAAAGTGATACATTAATTATAAACTCGATACAACAATGGGTTTGCCGGCAGTCTTTCTCGATCGAGACGGGACGATTAACGAAGACTCAGGGTATCTTGCTGATCCTTCCGAGGTCCGCCTGTTACCAGGGGTCGGGCAGGGGCTCCGGCTGCTCCGCAAGGGGGGCTTTCACCTGGTGGTGATCAGCAACCAGTCGGGAATCGCCCGGGGGCTTTTGACTGAAGCGACGCTCGCAGAGATCCACAAGAGACTCGAAAGCCTGCTTGAGGCAGAGGGGGTCACGCTCAGCGGTGTGTATTACTGCCCTCACCACCCGGAAGGATCTTTCCCTTATCGGCAGACGTGCGATTGCCGAAAGCCCCGGGGGGGATTGATCGAGCGAGCGGCGCGGGAGCATGGGATTGATGTCAACCGCTCTTATGTCGTCGGGGACCAGCTCGTCGATATCGAACTGGCGCGTCAGGCGGGGATGCCGGCCATCCTTGTCCTCACCGGGCAGGGGCGGCTCACGTTAGAGTCGGGACGAGTTCAGGCGGATTATATCGCCACCGACCTGACGGCCGCGGCCCGGTGGATTCTTGGGAGACACGCCGGATGAGCCGAGAGGATATCCAGGCGCTGCGAAGAAGGTTCATGGTTCAGGGTTCATAGTTCATAGAGGGAGATGGGAGAGGAGTGGTTGGTCCGCCATTGACCATGAACCATCAACTATGAACCATGAACGGGCGGCTCAATGATTAGGCGTGCAGCGGTCGCAGATCTCTTCTACGCAGGAAGCGCCAGGGTGCTCCGCCCCCAGGTTAAGGACCTTATCCCTGAGGGGGGAGAAAAGACTGCGGCGGTGGGTGTGGTGGTCCCCCATGCCGGGTATATCTATTCGGGTGCGGTGGCCGGGGCAGTCTATGCCCGGCTGGACCCTCCCGAGTCGAGTGTCGTCCTGGGCCCAAACCATACGGGTCTCGGGGCCGCTGCAGCCATCATGATCTCTGGGACCTGGGAGACGCCGTTAGGAGAAGCGTCTATCGATACCGAGCTGGCCCGGGCCATCCTGGATCGATCCCGGGTGCTCGAGGAAGACGATCGGGCCCATCGGAAAGAGCACGCGATCGAGGTCCAGCTGCCTTTCCTCCAGGTGCTGTTCCCCGACCTGCCGTTTGTGCCTATCTCCTTGATGAGTCATGAATACGGGGCGTGCCGCGATGTCGGACAGGCCGTCGCCGAGGCGATCTCTGCTTCACGAAAGCAGGTGCTGCTCATTGCCAGCACCGATATGAGCCACTACATCTCCCGGGAGCTGGCCGAGCGAAAGGATCGGATGGTTATCGACGCGATACTGGATCTGGACCCGGAGCGGCTCCACGCCACTGTGCTGCGGGAACGGATCAGCATGTGCGGTTTTCATCCGACCACCGCCATGCTGGTCGCCGCGAAGGCGCTCGGGGCGTCCCGGGGCGAGATGGTCCGCTACGCCACCTCCGGTGATGTCACCAAGGATTACAGCTCCGTCGTCGGCTACGCCGGCCTGATTATTCGCTAGGGACACGCCCAGGAGGCCGCGGCAGCCCGATCCTCACGGGGGGTTTAGCCATGGGGTTGAACGGCAAGGTAGGGATCGTGACGGGTGGAGCGAGCGGGATCGGGAAGGCGATCGCCCTCGCCCTCGCGAAAGCCGGCGTGGACGTCGTCATCGCCGACCTCAGCGAGCCAACCGGGCAGGAAACGGTGAAGGAGCTCGAAGCCACAGGCACGAAGGCCTTCTTCCAGAAGACGGACGTTACGAAACGGGAGGAGGCCAGGCGCCTCATTGACGGCACGGTCGGCCGGTTCGGCCGCCTCGACATCCTGGTCAACAATGCCGGCCTCCAGCACGTGGCCCCGATCCAGGACTTCCCGGAGGAAAAGTGGGATCTCCTCGTCGGCGTGATGCTCACAGGGGCCTTCCTCCTGACCAAGCACGCCTTCCCACACATGATCCGCCAGCACTTCGGCCGAATCATTAACATCGCCTCCGCCCATGGCCTCGTCGCCTCCCCCTTCAAGGCGGCCTATGTGTCAGCGAAGCACGGTCTGTTGGGCCTCACCAAGGTCATCGCCCTCGAAGGGGCGGCACACAACATCACGGCCGTCGCCGTCTGTCCGGGCTACGTTCGGACGCCCTTGGTGGAGAAGCAGATCGCCGATCAGGCGCAGGCCCATGGGATCTCGGCGCAAGAGGTGATGGAGAAGGTCGTCCTTGCTCCGCAGGCGATCAAAAGGCTTTTAGAACCGGAGGAGGTAGCCGAAGTCGTCGTGTTCTTGTGCACTGACCAAGCCAGCGGCATCACGGGAACGCACCTCGCCATGGATCTGGGCTGGACGGCTCACTAGGCTAGGGAGGAGCCCAAACATGCGGGGGTTACTGACCTGGCTCGGACGCAGCCTGGGGTTTTGCCGTGAGGCGCATGACGAGGATGTAAAGGATTGCCAGGGCAAGCGCTAGCCCGGCGATCCAATGGAACCGCGAGACCAAGACATTGACCATCTCGGAGGGATTATCAAGAAGCTGCGGCTGGTCCCCGATGACCTGGGCGCCGAACCAGGCCAGGATGCCGCACCAGATGGCCGACCCGATAATGGTCATGACGCTATAGATCGTGAAGTTCATCCGGACCAGTCCGGCCGGTATGCCGATCAGATGCCGAACCACAGGGAGCAACCGGGCAAAGAACACGCTGCCGGCCTCGTACCGGGCCAGCCAGCGTTCGGCGCGGAGCAACTTCGCCTCAGGAACGAAAAAGTACCTGCCGTACCGGATCACGAGCGGCCGTCCCACCCAGCGTGCGACCCAATAGGTCGCCGCGGCACCAAGGTAGCTCCCCACCGTCCCGGCCAGCACCACCCCCCACAGGCTGTACCGTCCCTGCTCGGCCCAGTAGGCGGCCGGAGGGATCACCAACTCACTGGGGACCGGAAAAATGGAGCTCTCCATCGCCATCAAGAGGATGATCCCCGGATAGCCCCAGTCGCGGACCCATTGAAACCAGATGACTACGAAGGCATGCATGGCCCGTGACTCTACCTCAGCCGCTCGATCCGCGCAAGATCCCCCTGCCTCCTCCCTTGACGCCGATAATTCTTGTAGCTACAATGGGAGACACAAAGGGAGGTCCATCATGAAGTTCGTGGGTGTCCGGGAGCTGAGAAATAAGACCGGGGAAATCTTGAACGCCGTCCGAAAAGGCGAAAAGGTCATCCTGACCAAACGAGGGAAGCCCTTTGCCGCCATGGCCCGCCTGCGCGAGGAGGAGATCGAACGCCTGATCATAGAGGGCCGGGGGTGGCTCAAGCTCGCCGAATCGGCCTTCGATTTCTGGGACAATGAAGAGGACGAAATCTGGAACAAGGTTTAGGCAAGGGGACCTCGTCCTGGTGCCCTTCCCCCTTACGGATCTGTCCGCAGTCAAGCGCCGACCCGCCTTGGTTGTTTCGCCCGATCGACTTCACCAACGTTTCGATGATGTGATCTTGGCTGCGCTGACCTCACAGGTGCCTCACGCCCTTACCGAATTCGACATCCCTTTAGGATCGCGCGACATGGCCGTCGGGCATCTCCCGAAGCCCAGCGTAGTCAAGTTGAATAAGATCTTTACATCTCATCGCGGCCTTATCGTCAAGCGGGTTGGACGCTTGCAAAAGGAGAGCATGTCAAGGATTCTGGCGCGCCTCCGGCAGCTTTTCACGTGAGCCGAAAGGACTCTAGAGGCAACAGCAGTTTCCCTGCCAGCTACGCACGACTTCAAAGCTCTGGGCGACAGTGAGAACACTCAGACGGATGGGGTTCATCGAAATGCAGCCTCAGGAAGCTAGTCCATCCCGCGGGCTGATGGAACAGCTCGCCCGCTACCCGCTGGTGAAGACACTGATTGAGCGCCGCTCGCTTACCGATACCCAGCGTGACCATCAGACGTCCTGGCATCGCCACGCCGGCGCGTGAGAGGGGGGGAAGCGTGCAGGGTCCGAAACTTGCAACTAGGGGGTGAGCGGGAAGTAACCCCCCATGAGCTCACCTTTAATTCCTCGCTCATGCGCGAGGTGCGGGCGATCGCCTTTGTCACCCGCTTGATCGACGAACGAGTGGTCAAGAGGCGGAGGCTCAAGCGCATCCTTATCCACGACATCGACGCCGAGCCGTGCATGGTTCGGCTCGCCTATTCCAGCAAACTTAACGTGGATTGGAGCTTTCTCGTGCACCTGCGCGACGTCGGACGCGAGAGCGCAGAGCGGTGGATCAAGGCCAACTTCGACAAGCTGGGCATCGAATCCTCGATAGATCTCCGGGCGGAATTCCTGTAAGGTACGCCAATCGGCCCACGAACGCCGACCCTACGGATCCATCAGGGAGAGCACGTCCGTGAAAGTCAAAACCTCAAACGGTGTCATGCCCCTCCTACTCATCCTGCTGTCCTCCTGGATGGCTCCCGTGCTCGGGCAGGCGCAGGAGATGCCGATTTTCGATGCGCATATCCACTACAGCCACCGCGACTGGGACACCCTCAGTCCTCAGCAGGCCCTGGCCATCCTTGAAAAGGCGGGGGTGCGTCAGGCCCTCGTGTCGAGCACGCCGGATGACGGGACACTGAAACTCTATCAGGCAGACGCAAAGCGGACCATTCCCTTCCTTAGACCGTATCGCACTCGGGACGACATGGCGAACTGGCACAGCGACCCGGAGGTGCAGACATATGTGGAGGAAAGACTCAAGCGGGGAGTGTACAGGGGAATCGGCGAGTTTCACCTCTCGGCGGCGGACGCCGATAGGCCGGTAGTCAAACGCCTCGCCGAGCTGGCGGCGAAGCAACAGCTCTTCCTTCACGCCCATGTGGACGAGGTCGCGGTCGAAAGGTTGCTTACGCTGTACCCCGAGGTCCGCATCCTCTGGGCCCATGCGGGGATGTCGTCGCCAGTGAAAGAGGTGGGTCGCCTCCTGGACCGGTATCCGAAGCTGTGGGTGGAGCTGGCGCTGCGCGTTGATGTAGCGCCGCGCGGCAATCTTGACCTGGAATGGCGCACCCTCTTCCTCCGTCATCCGGACCGTTTCATGGTGGGGACCGACACGTGGACGACCTCGCGGTGGGAGTCGTTGGTGGAGGAAGCGCGGGTGACCCGTCGCTGGCTGGGGCAGCTTCCACGCGATGTGGCCGAGCAGATTGCCTACCGGAACGGCGAACGCCTTTTCGGCCGCCCGTGAAGTGGTCTCTGCTGGGAGGTGCGTAACATTCGCCTGCTTTTCGTATGTATCGGCAATATCTGTCGAAGTCCGATGGCCGCGGGTCTCGCCCAGCGAATGCTTGAGGGGCGCGGCGAGGCCGAGAGCGCCGGCATTGCACCCTTCGGGCACCGGGCCGCCGACGAGACCATTCGCCTGATGCGGCAGGAAGGGATCGATCTCTCTGATCACAAACCACGACAGGTTTTGGATGTATGTTTCGAAGACTACGACTATGTCGTGTCGCTGGACCCCTACGTTCACAGGCACTTGAAGGAACGCTGTGGGGTCGCGCCGATGAAGCTGGTCTCATGGGAGATTGACGATCCGTACGGACAAGGCATTGACACCTACAAGAAGAGTTTCGAATCGATTCGCTCCCACCTGGAGGATCTCCTCGCCCGACTCGGCCTTCCCTTTGGTGGAGACCGCTAAGGTCATGGCACGCTGGGTGAAGGTGGGTATCCTGTGGGTTCTGGCTGCGGGGGCGTTGGGGGTCGCCGCCGGGCGATTGAATGCCTGGCTCCTCGATAATGTCAACCTTGTCTTTCACGAGGCGGGCCACGTCATCTTTGGTCTCGGAGGCGAATTCATTGGGATCTTGGGGGGGAGCCTGATGCAGGTCCTGATTCCCGTGGTCTGTGGCGTGGCCCTCCTCCGGCGGGGTGACCATTTCGGGGTGGCCCTGTGCGGCTTGTGGACGGCCCAAAGCATGGTCA
>JAHFDE010000044.1 GCA_023249165.1 Candidatus Methylomirabilota bacterium
CAACCTCGGTTTTTCTCCGCCGCGGGTGGAAAACTGCAGATGGCTCCACGACGCGAAGTGGGGGCCGCCCGGCGGAATCCCGTACTGTTCGGCCTGTTTCGCACAGGCGCCGAGGCCTGCGATCAAGGCCAGTCCCACGACCAACACGCCCACCTTCTTGCCCATGATCAATCTCCTCTCTCTCTCCTGTCGTACACCTAAGTTTACTCGCGCTCACGTGCCGTCACACAGTCATCACACCCACGATGGTCTCTTCTCACCTCCCCTCCTCACTTGCGCTCCAAAATGCTCTTGCGCTGGACTTCGTACTCCTCTGGGGTATTGCACCAACATCAAGGGGTTTCTTCAAGTCTGTGACTTCCTGTCCCGTGGTAGTCGCTCGAATCACTTTCTCCCTGGGCGGGACCGTGTCGGCCACTCCTAGAGCGGGGTACAGGCACCGAAGATGACAAATCCCACCCTGTCTTCAGAAATCGCCGCCGACATTTTTCCAGTGTCTTCTGAAATCACCACGGTCCAGCCACGCCCCCCTTGGCCACCATGCATGATTAACCTGCCGTTGTCGTGCTCAAAATGCTTTATCGGGGTTGTTGCTCCCCCTTCTTCGGCAGCGCTGATCAACTTCTCCTTCAAGTTGACCTTAATAAATTGGGGGAGGTTGACGCCCTCTGCCGTGCCGTTGACGCACCTCCCTGCGGCCTCGCATTCCACAATCTCGATCGGCACACAGAGGAGCGGCACGGACCCGTCATACTTGCCGGCAGCCGCCACTTGAAGCGGGGCAACGCTGATGGCTATGGCCATCCTGATTGCTGCGGACTTGCGCATCGTCCATCTCCCTCGTTACTTCACCGTGTAACCGCGGCCTTCGAGACAAGCCCCCAAGGCCCGGTTGTAGGCCGTCTGGCCCTGGGCGAGGCCCGCCTGTTGCTGCTGCGCGTATTGCTGCTGCGCTTGTGCCTCTTGCGCCTGTTGGTCCCGCCTCCGCATGCCGCCGACCATGCCGCCCGTGGCAGCGCCGATCGCCGCCCCCTTACCCGCGTCGCCGGCGATGGCGCCTCCGACGGCCCCCACCGCCGCGCCTCGTCCCGCGCCTCTCACCACGCCTCCCTGCGGCGCCTGTTGGGGCGGCGGCGCCGGCTGCGCCGTCTGCGGCTTTGTCGGATCGAACCCGGTCTGCTGGACCGCCCAGGTATGACACTCGTAGCGGTCGCGATTTTGCTGATCCAGGCTTTGCCCCTTGGTCGGGTAAATGAACATCTCTTGCGCGAGAGCCGTCCCGTGGAGAAGGGCCGCCAGGTAAAAGCCCAGCACTAGCAGGACCTTTCGCTTCGTGTTCCTCATTTTCGTGCCTCCTCTTGCTGCGGTGTACGAGCCATGCGGTGCGTCATCAAATACCACAGCGAAGCTGCCCCTGGCAACTGGGAAAATTACTAGTATCGAGGCCGAATTTTACTGGCCGGCGGTGAAACGGTCTTGCCATTATGGCAGATCCCGCGGACGGAGGGTCGCCGAGCCCGCTCAATCCAAGACGATACCGTGCTTGATCGCGAACCGGATCAGTTCGGCGCTGGTTCTCAGATTGAGGTCCTCCATGAGACGATATTTATGATATTCGACCGTCCGCGAGGAGATCCTCAAGAGGGACCCGATCTCCCGGGCCGAGCGACCCTCAGCAACCAACCGGAGCACCTCGCGCTGGCGAGGCGTCAAATTGTTGATGACTTTCCTGTGCTTGTCCACGCTCGATTCTCCCAGCCTGGATCGCTGACGCCCCTGTCAAGTGGCGGCAGGATACCCGCAGGGCCCACGCCATTACAACTCGTAATTTTTCGAGTTTTTCGTGGGGCGACTACGAGGTCTGACCCGCTTCATCCGGGAAGGAGAGCTGGTGGCCCCGGTAGGGGGTAACACCGTTGACTCAGCATGGCGGGTGCCGGGGCCCGGTATGATCAGGGGTTTGGGGTGAACCGGATAGACCTCCAGTACGACTCGGCCCGCGATTCGGTGTGCTGGCTGTTGATCTGAATCATAACGCCCTGAACCTTATCCGGGTCAGCGCCGAAGAGCTTCCTGTAGTCCTCGGCGACGTTCCGGGTCTCGGTGATCCACTTGCCTCGTTCTCCTTCCCCGGATCGGACCACGACCACGTGAAGATTCAAAAAGGGATAGAGCGCCGGAGAGGGGATCTGTGCCGTGGTCCCCTCCGGAGCCGTGCTGTCCCAGATATAGGCAATCGCCTCTTTCCGGAAGACTTCCCACGAAAAGATGACGTACAGTTGAGCCGCCTGGTCGTCCGTGGCGCGGTGGCGGAAATCTCCTCGCTTGGGGAGCTCGGTGACTTTCCACTGCCACACCACAAACGGAGTCCGCGTGAGGTCGATCGCTACCTTGCGCTGCAGGGAAAAGGAGGAGGCCCTGCTCCGGAGCTCCAGGGCCCGGTCCTCCCCATCCTGCACGAGGGCCAGGTCCGCCTCTCCCACATTCACGAAAAGCTCCCATCCGTCCGGCACCCCGTTCTCTCCCGGGGCAAAGCCGAGGACCTGCACCCTCTCGGCCGCCCAGATTTCGACCCCGCCGACGAGGGCACCCCACACCAGCAGGCCTAAGGCCGCCGGAGTCCGCCCGAAGCAGCCCTTTGCCGGTCGTTTCATTGGCATCGGTTGACCCCACGGATCAGGTCTTGCACGGTCGGAATCCCGGGTCATCGCGACTCGAGGCCGGGCGAGGTGTAGATGCCCCCCCGCAGGACCTCCCGGACCGCCGGAATCAGATCCGTCGCCGCTGCCCGCTTCAGCACGAAACCCGAGGCGCCGGCGGCCAACGCCTCGTTCACCACCGTCGGCTCGTCGTGAACACTCAGTATGATCACCCTGAGGTCGTGGTGCCGTTTCTTCAGGCGCCGAGCAACATTCGACCCTTCAGAGACTGGCATCGAGAGATCGACCACGGCCAAGTTAGGTTTGAGCTTATCCGCCGCCTCAAGAAGCGAATTTTCGTCGGCGACCATCACCACCGCCTCGAATATACTTTCCAACAGGCCCCGAATCCCTTCGAGCATGTTGGCGTGAGCATCCGCCAGGAGGACGCATCGCTGTTTCATGGTCATCCGTGTTCTTAGTGCGTCTGCCTCTCACACAGGTTGCGACAGATGCGCCGCTTGTGGAGGCACTGCCGCGACGGTATGATCCGTGGGTACACACGGGCGGGGCAGGTTTCGCGCCCGCTTGCACCGTGGGCAAATCCACTCGAACGTCATCACTCCGGAGTGTGGGCCGACAACCATATAGGTCCGCCGGCACCGTGAACACTTCGCGAGCCTGGGCATCTGCTTTCCTCCTTCCTTTTCGCATCCAGGGGTGGGGCCGCGCTGGCCGGGGCGCGCCTGCCAACGAGAGGCCCGGCTTTGTCTCAATAGTATTAGTCGGTGGAAGCCGTGTTTGCCAACTCGGAAAACTACGAGATTTCGGCGAATTAGATACGAGGTCCTGCGGGATCGGTGGGCAGAAGAGTGGGGGAAAGCACCACGGGCGAGACGGTGCAGGCCTGCGCGGAACACGATCACACGGAGGCGATGCCGTGCTTAATCGCAAACTGGACCAAGTCGGCGTTCGTGTGGAGACCGAGGTCCTCCATTATCCGGTACTTGTGAAACTCCACCGTTCGGGGCGAGATGTTCAGAATGGAAGCGATTTCCTTGGCCGTCCGACCCTCGGCCACCAACTGGAGCACTTCTCGCTGCCGGGGTGTCAGCTTGCGCGACGGCTCCCCCCGGGGACGGGACCGGTCCATGAAGGACCCCATCAGGTCGCCGGCGATCATTGGTGTTACGTAGGTTCGACCGTTGAGCGCCTCTTGAATGGCCGTGACCAGCTCGGCAGGAGCCGAGTGCTTCAACACATAGCCCGACGCGCCCGCCTCAAAGGCCCGGGTGGCATACATCACGTCGGGGTGCATGGTCAGAAAGACGATCTTGACCCGCGGGTCGGCTTTCCTCAGCTGCTCGGCCGCCTCGATGCCGTTAAGGAGGGGCATCGAAATGTCCGCAACGATCACATCCGGATAGTGCTCCTTCGCGGCAGCCACCAGCGCCCGACCGTCTTCCACGACTCCCACGACGTCGAACTCAGGCTCGAGCAAACTTCGAAGACCCTCGACGACCATCTTGTGATCATCGGCCAAGAGCACCCGCGGTCGTTTCATCTATCTCTCCCCGTTAAGGGAACCCGAACCTCGATCACCGTTCCTTGTCCCGGCTGGGATTTCACGGATAGGTCACCGTGAATCAGCCTGACTCGCTCTTCCATACTGGCCAGGCCCAGACCTGGTTTGCCCCCGACCTGGGCTAGGTCGAAGCCGATACCTTCATCGTGGATCGAAAGACGGATTTCGCCGTCCATGCTGGCCAACGATACTCGCGCCTCCTTCACCCGGGCGTGTTTCGCAATGTTCCTGAGACTCTCCTGCGTGACGCGATATAAACACAGGGCGAGATCTTTAGGAAGCGCTGCGGGAGCGTTTCGTGCCTCGAACGTGACGGAAATCCTCTCGCGCCCGGAATAGCTTGCGCATTCGGACTCGATCGCCTTGACCAAGCCGAGGTCATCGAGGACCGAGGGGTGGAGCTGTCGCGCGATCCCGTGGACATCCGCCGACAGCTTCACAATCTGCTCGCTCATTGTCTGGAGGCGCTCCCGGACCGGAGACGACGAGGACCCCAGTTGCTTCTCGAGCTTGCCGGCCTCGATGGCCAGCACGGCCAACCGCTGGGTCAAGTCGTCGTGCAGCTCCCGCGCAATCCTCCGCCGCTCCTCTTCCTGCGCGCCGATCAGCCGCCCGGTCAGGTTGCGCAGCGCCTCTTCGGCCCGCTTGCGCTCCGCCGCTTCTAAAGTCAAGGAGACCAAATCAGCGATGGAAGCGGCAAATTCTTGTTCTTCCGGTTTCCATTCTCTTATTGGGCCGGTATGCTCGTGACACACAATGCCGACAACCTTGCCATGCAGCCAAACGGGAACATCCATCATGGAAGTTATTTCAAAAGGTTTCAAATATCCTTCCGTGAATTCGTTGGTACGGGGGTCGCTCTGCGCATCATTTGCCGCAACGACGCGATTCTCTTCCAGGGCTTGAAAATATCTCGGGTATTGCCCGGCTTGCAGCCTGAGGCCCTTCTCGTGAGCATTCCGGCTCAATCTATAGAGATCTTGACAGGCAATCCCAGAACGATCTTCGTTGAACAACCAAATACTGACACGCTCAACCCCCAACATCTTGGCATCCTCCTCGGTTATCCTTTTCTGTGCCGCGAGCAAATCAGAATTATCCATTCTCGCCAATTTCAGCAGCACAGCTTGATGGCGAATGATCTGTTCTGTCCTTTTTCGCAGAGTCTCTTCCGCCCGCTTGCGCTCGGTGACGTCACGGATAGCGGCACACACCAGCACACCCTCCGGCGCTTCCAACGGGCTGAGCCTGATCTCAACGGGAACCTCGCTGCCATCCTTGCGGCGGCCGTAGAGTTCAAGGCCGGATCCCCGTGGACGCACGCTGGAATCGCCGAAGTTGCCCCGGCGCTGTTGGGCCTGATCTGTGCTGAAGCCCTCCAAGGCTAGCATCTCCACGCCCTGTCCAACCAGCTCCTCACTGGTGTACCCGAAAAGCCTTTCCATCTGCTCGTTGACAAACGCCATGGTGCCGTCTGGCCGCACGAGCACTATGCCATCCGGCGCTGTTTCCAGGACCCGGCGAAAGCGCTCCTCGCCCCTCTGAAGGTCTTCCTCGGCCTGCTTGCGCCCGGTGATGTCCATCATGAAACCCCGAAGCGTTTTGGGCGCACCGCTTATCGACTCCACACTGACGATGTCATGAAGCCAGACGATGCGTCCGTCCGCGGAAATCATCCGGTATTCAAATTCGTAATCTTTCATGGAGCTGGAAGACTTCTTGCAGAACTCCACCGCCCATTCCCGATCGTCCGGATGAATATGGGCTACCCAGAAATCCTTCTCACACCACTGCTCCGGCGGATAGCCGAGTATCTCAAGCGCCTGGGGCCCGACATACGTGAACTGCCATGTCTTGGCGTCTGCCTCCCACGGTATCGCATTGGTCGTTTCCGCCAATTGGCGGAAACGTTCCCTGCTCTCCCGCAGCGCTCGCTCGGCCTCTTGGCGCACCGCGATCTGGTTCTCCAGGATTTCAACAGTCCGCGAGAGGGCGACCGTCCGTTCTTCAACGCGTCGCTCCAGCTCGTCGTGCGCCCGCCGCAATGCCTCCTTCCGCTCGGCGAGCCGGACCTGGTACAAGGTCACCATATAGGCCAGACCCGCAGCCAGGAGAGCGAGGAACGCGCCACCGACCCGAACCGGCCAGACGTGGGGCGAGACAGCCGCCCAGCCCCCCACAGGGACCGCCGCCAGCTGCCACGAGCCATTGGGTAAGTAGACATCTAAAACCACGGGGTGCGACTCAAAGAGAGCCGAGTTGCCGAAAAAGATCTCCCCTTGCGTGCCCAATCCATCTTTCCCGCGAAGCCCGTACTGCAGCCCTGCGGAGTCGTCGAAGAGCCCCGCCTCCTCGAGCAGGAAGTCTTTGTCAACGAGGATCGTAGCCAGCCCCCAGTAGCGCCCGCTCGCCGGCGGCCCCCCCGGCGGCGTCAGATAAATCGGGGTTCGGCTGACGAAGGCCACCCCGCCTTCCACGAGGTCCACCGGACCCGCAACCACGGTATCTCTCGTGTCCAAGGCTCGCTGCACAGCCGCCCGCTGATTCGGCAGGTCCAGCAGGCGCAGCCCCCGGGCTTTCTCATTCCCGTCGACCGGATAGATGTGGGTCACCACAGTGTTCTTCGCCAGCTCGATGCTGCGGATGGCACTCTGGCCGGCCAGCAGCACTTTGGCGAGAGCTTGAAATTCTCGCTCCTCAATACCTGGATGCGTCGAGACATAACCAACAAGGCCGCGGGTAAGAAACAGTCGCGAATTCAACGACCCTTCCAGCCTCGCGCGGACAGTGCTCAGTCTCTGGATGACGCTTGTCCGATTGGCCTCGCGGAACCGCTCTTGCTCTAGCCGGTCAACAACCCACACTGCTGCAAGGACCGCGGCGGCCGCCACAAGTGCCATCACGTACGGCAATGATCGCGATTTCATGGCCCTCTCTCACATGCCTACTCCAGGCTCTGCGACGGGCTTTCATATATTTCCGATACATCGAGGGCTGTCAAGGGCTTTTCCTCAGCTCCCGGCAAGGCGCAAGATCGAAAGAAGCCCCTGGGTCGCGCGCTATGTGTCCTCGGGATTGAGAAACGTGAAGGTCGCGGCAGCCAAGGCGCCTCCCAAGAAATTGGCCAGCAGGAAGATCCAAATACTGCCAAGACTCGACAACCCCATGACGGTGATGCCTACGGCGACGGCTGGATTGAACGCGCCGCCGGAAATAGCCCCCGCCGAATAGGCGCCAGCTGTCACGGTGAATCCGATCGCCAGACCGTAAAATGAGTTCCCAACCGTATTCCTCGAGGTGGCGGCGTTGAGGACGACATAACACAAGGCAAACGTATAGAGAAACTCCACCAGGAGAGCAGGGATCGAATCCGGTCGAGCCGGTGGGACAGCACTGTGGCCCTTCACGAAGAGGACCATGACCGAGGCCAAGAGCCCTCCGATGATTTGCGCGCCCATGTAGGGAGTCACATCTCTTGCCGGGCATCTGCCGCGCAACCAGACCGCCAGCGTAACCGCAGGGTTATAGTGTGCCCCCGAGATGTGTCCACCGGCGTAGACCATGACCATGAGCGCAGAACCGATAGCCAGGGGTGCCATGGCACCGGCGCCCGGCTCGAGCACGGCAAAGCCGATGGTCAGCACCAGGAAGAATGTTCCGATGAACTCTACAAGGTATCTGTTCATGTTGTCCGCCTCTTTGATGGCGGCACACGCCGCATCTCATTCCTGGCCACATCAGACTCTTGGCGGTTCAGCCGCGAAGACGAAGGGGGCAGCAGAAGATGGCTGCCCCCTTCCCATTCGGTCAGACGAGTCAGACTCGGCCCCGGTCACTTCACCACAACAAAGTGTCCCCGCCGGTTCCACTTCCAGGCGGACTCATCGTGCCCCTGGACGAAGGGCCGCTCCTTGCCGTAGCTGATGGTGGAGATCCGCTTGGCGTCGATGCCTCCGGCCACCAGGTAGTCGCGGACCACCTTGGCCCGGCGCTCCCCTAGCGCCAGATTGTACTCGGTGGTCCCGCGCTCATCGCAGTGCCCCTCGACATTTATCCGGACCGCCGAATTGGCCTTGAGCCACTGGATGTCGGCATTCAGGGCCTGTTTGCCATCGTCCCGAATGATAGCCTTGTCGAAGTCGAAAAAGACATCCTGCAGGGGTTCCTTGGCTGGCACCGGGGGGGGTGCTGGCGTCGGTGCCGGCTCGCGACTCGCCTCAGGCACCGGGGCCGGAGCTTCCGCGCGCGGCGCCCCAGTCGCTACCTCGGGCTTCTTGGGGCACCCAGCCAGGAGCAGGGCCACGCCCAGGAGCAGGACCGAACCCAACACCGCTCTCTGCCAGGCCACCGAAGAAGCCCCCTTTGTCCCTTGCAGTTCCCTCGTCTTTGCCGTCATGCGATCCTCCTTGTGTCGCCTGCTCGCGTGTTCAGGGGCGTCCCGTTACTCCAGCTCATCGACCGTGAAGCGGACCGGGGTCCCCCACCACTCCTGGGCTTTGGCCAGTTGCAGCTCTTCTTTGGTCAACCTCGGTTTTTCTCCGCCGCGGGTGGAAAACTGCAGATGGCTCCACGACGCGAAGTGGGGGCCGCCCGGCGGAATCCCGTACTGTTCGGCCTGTTTCGCACAGGCGCCGAGGCCTGCAACCACGACCAGTCCCACGACCACCAAGCCGATCTTCTTCAGCATGATCACCCTCCTCCTTCTCCTTCTCCTTGTGTCCTGTCGTCCCCGTGCGTTTGCTCGCCCTCAAGACCCGCACCGCGCTCACCACGCGACCAATGGTCTCTGCTCACCCCCCTACTCACGACTCACGCTTCGGTTCGTACTCCTGTTGGGGAATGCCGCCGCTGTCAAGGGCCTTCTTTACATCAGTCAGTGAGGCGCGTCGGCGTCTCCGCTCGCGCGGGACTGATTGAGTCACTAAACCAATGTGGTGGCGCCAAGGTCTAGAAAGCTGGATTAGTATCAAACTTGCCTTAGGGTGTCAACTTCTCTTTATGGTCGGACACGCGCCCCGCGATCACCCGGCGCACGCGTAGAATCTGGTCCTGGGTCGGGCGCTATGGCGATTCCGTTCTCGCGCGCGCCTCCTCGGCGAAGCGGAGCAGGGCCAGGACGAGCGCGACAAGGACCGGCCCCAGAATCATGCCGATGGCCCCAAACGCGGCGATTCCACCGAGAAGGCCCAGGAAGACCGGGAGTGTCGAGATCTGGGCGCGGCCGGAGATGAGCAGGGGCCGGACGAAGTTGTCGGCGCCGGAGACGACGGCCACGCCCCAGACCGCCACGAAGATCGCGGCCGCCCAGCGCCCCTGCATCGCCAGGACCAGGGCGGCGGGCGCCCAGACAAGGGCCGTGCCAACGAGCGGCAGCAGTGATGCGCCCGCCGCCAGGACGCCGAACACGACGGGCGACGGGAGGCCGACGATGACGAAGGCGAAGCCGACAAGGGCTCCCTGCACGATCGATGTCACCAGCAGACCGACCACCACCGCCCGTGTCACCGCCGCCAGATGCTCGACGAGGCGCGCCTTGCGCTCTGCCTCTAGCGGGATCAAAAGCAACCACCTTTGGGCTATCTCCTCGCCGTCGCGCAGGAAGAAGAAGAGAAGGAAGAGGGTCAGGACCAGGTCGACGAACCCCCGCAGGGCTCCGGCAAAGAAGGAGCCGCTTGTCGAAACGAGGATCTGCAGGAGCCCCTTGCCCGCCTCGACGATCCACGCCTGGATCTGCTCCGCCGTGACTGGCACCAGCCTCACGATCCCCTGGATGGCGCGGTCGAGGATCGGGACCCGCAGCAGATCGCTTGCCTGAGCGATATGGTAGCGGCCGGCGGCCTCCTGCAGAAGGCCGACCAGCTCCGAGGCCTGCCCCGTGAAGACCGCTGCGAGAAGCGAGGCCGGGATGACGAGGAGGAGGGTGACAACAAACGTGAGGAGGATCGCCGCGACCCCCCGATACCCCCGGAGCATCCGGCGTAGCACCTGGTTCGCCGGAAAAAGGAGGAAGGCGAGGAGAAGGGCCCAAAGCATGGATCCGATGAACGGTTCGAGGATCTTGAAGAGCGCGAACCCCAGCAGGCCAGCCGCGGCGAGACCGAATACCCGGCGATAGAAATGGCTTTCGTTCTGATTCATTGCGTCATGGACCCGATGAGTGACCCGACGGCCGGATGTTCCAAGGCATCAACTCTCTTCGGATGCTCGTATGTGAGCCGTCCTCTGCGCTCGGGCGGGGCCAGGGCGGCAATCGAAGCGTGATGCTATCGGACGGCAGAAGGGGTGTCAAGCTGCGCTTCAAACCCTAGAGGACTGAAGGATTAGTATTGGGCGAGAAATATTGGAACGGCACTAGCGCGGCAGCCGGCCAGCGGTGGTCCTCGCCAACAGGGCCAGGAGGTAGACACTCCTGTCCGGCGACGCCTCATGCGGATCGAGGAGCTGCCGCAGGAGGGCACCGGCGACGAAGAGCCCCCCTTCCCTGTCATCCGAAAGGAATCGAAGCCCGTGGAGTACGCCGTGCCCGTCAGAGGTGGCCCGGGTCCACACCACCTCGGCCCGCACCTCGACCGGGGGGAGGCTGCGCCACGGGGGGACCGAGACGGCCAGGTGAGTCCGGGGGGCGAGTTCTTGCGCGAGGCTTACCATGAGACCGTCATCGCTCAGATTCTGCATCTGGCCCGGCACTCGGCTGTCCGGAGAGAGCAAGCACGTGACCTCGAGGGCCACCGGGATGCGGACGGAAACCCGAGGCCTTGGACCCGCCTGGTAGGCGAGTAGCCGCTCCCAGGCGAGGTGATCGTGGCCGGTCAACCCGGTGAACCGCACGCCGAGACGGCACGGGATATCCTCGACCATCCAGACCACTACGACCTCGGCGCGTGCGACGCAGTCGCCCGTAAATAGGAGGAGGCTCGCCGGGGTGCCGGGGGGGAGCGGCTCAGGGACACCGAGCAGCAGACCGCCCTGGCTCACATTTAGGGTGACACCCCGCCCGGGGCCGGGGACCGCCGGGCTGTCGAAGAGGAGCGGTAACCGGGCCGGGAACCTCGGATGCTGACGGGCGGAGGGATGGGTCATGTCTGCACAAAATTGCAAGCGCCAGGCCAACTCTCATTGGTCGGGCAGATTGGAGGTGACGGCAGCCGGGCCTGAGGCGTGTTCGTTCAGAGGCAAGATTCTAGTGCCGTTCCAACTCATCGTGCCTCCTGCTTCTCTCGGCTGCTCCGCCGCACGCAGGTATAGCGCGTGAGGGACTGCCTCCCCTTGACGAAAATAGTTGGAACGGTAGCAGGCGTGCTGCTTCCTTGGCCCGTTCCTTGGTCGGAACGGGCCTTGCCCGCGGTCGGGGGAATAACGGGGAATACATAAGTTGGAACGGCACTAGCCGTCGTTGGGGCGGCGGTTCAGGATAGAGTCCCGTTCGAGGGTATAGAGGGCCAGTTGAAGGCGATGCCGCAGATGAAGCTTTTTGAAGATGCTGACCAGATGCGATTTGACCGTCTTCTCGCTGATGAAGAGCCGATCGGCCACCTCTTTGTTGCTGAGCCCGGCAGCCACGAATCTCGCGATCTCCGCCTCCCGTTGGCTCAAGAGTTGGGCTGACTGGCCCTTCTTGCTGACGCGGTTCTCCTGGCGGGGTAGCTCCTCCAGCAGGTGGCCCATGACGCCCCTCTCGATCCAGGCCTCGCCGGCGTGGACCGCCCGGATCGCCTTCAGCAACTCGGCGCTCGATACGCTCTTTTGAAGGTACCCCCTGGCCCCCTCCCACAGGCTGCGGAAGACCAGCTCCTGATCGAAATAGCCGGTCAGGATGAGGACCTTGGTCGAGGAGTTGCGCTCGCGAATCTGAGGGAGGACGTCGAGCCCGTCCATTTCCGGCATGAAAAGGTCCAAGAGCAGGACGTCCGGGTGGAATTCCTCCAGGGCCTTGAGGACCTCCCGTCCGTTGGCGGCCTCCCCCACGACCTCGATCGCCTCTTCCCGCCGCAAGAGTTCGACGAGCCCTTCCCGGAAGAGCCGATGGTCGTCGGCGATAACGAGCCGGATCTGGTCTTTTCTCCCCATTGCTCAGCACCTCAGAATGCGTCGCTAGCCATTGTTGTAGTTGCACGAAGTATGCCAAAATGACACCCCGCGGCACAGTCGCTTCCAAAGGGGCACGGCCGACCCCGCTGCCCCCAGCACGCTTCTCGGGGTATTCTTCGAAAGACCTACACCTTTTGGAGGACGCATCACTGCCGCGCTTAGGCCCATTGATCCCAGAAAATCGGCCGACCGATGGATTGCCATCTCGCCGAAGATAGACGATGGTATTCAGAGCACCAAAAGGGAGATAGCTGTGACAAGGGACAGCGGCAATTCATTTGGCGGAAAAAGGGGGAGAGGGGTTCTGTGGGAAGACCAACAAAGGAGGGGTGATCATGGGCGAGAAGATCAAGTTAGGTCTGGTGGGACTGGCCTTGATAGCAAGCCTGGGCGCCTGTGCGAAACAGTACGAAGAGTACGGGATTCAACAGGGCGGCACCCACTTCGCGTCGTTTAAGCATATGGGGTATTCCCTCAAGGGGGAGAAGCCGAAGTTGACCAAGGCCGAAGCGAGTACGGCCAAAACCGAGGGATGGTGGGGGACTCCGGTTCGGTACACCGTTGACGAGCTGGAATAAGCAGGTTTGTACACGGCAGAAATTGTCCCTGGAAAACGTGAACGCCCGGCGGCGCTTGTCCGCCGGGCGTTCAGCATTGTACACCCGCTCTCGGATGAGGAAATCGCCCTATTCGGTGTCGCAGGGTGGCGTCTTAATTTTCAAAGCCTTGAGCTTCTCTGGGGTGAGCGCCGTCTCCAGCGTCCAGCCGGGGTCGGCGTAGGCGTCTCGCTTCTTGATCAATAGCCATTCCTTCCCCGTCCCCCGCCCCGTCATCCGTGCCAAGGCGAAGACTCCCTTGAGACGTTTTCCGTGCAGCTCAAAGGCGAGCTTCCCGGCCTTGATCCCGTCACGTGGGTCCCCCTCGAGGGGAACGTACGTCCCCGTGTCCCAGATGACCACGGGCCCCGCGCCATAGCCCCCCTCAGGAATGATCCCTTCAAATTCGGCGTACACCAGAGGATGATCCGACACCATCAGCGCCAGTCGTCTCTCTGCGGGATTCATGGAGGGGCCTTTCGGGACCGCCCACGACTTGAGCACCCCCGCTATCTCCAGCCGGAAATCGTGATGGAGGCGGGTGGCCTTGTGTTCGTGCACCACAAAACGGAGCCCCTGACTTTTCCTCTCGGCCACAGCACGCTCCGTCACCCTTCCTCCTCCCCCTGCCCTTCCCGCTCTGGGTTGTCCTGCGCCTCCTGCTGCTTCTGCTCTTCCTGCAGGACCCGGCGGATGAGCTTTTTCTGATGCTCTCGCCGGTAATCGGGCTTCGGTCGATGGGGGCGAGACGGTGGCGCCACCGGCAGTCGGACCGACGGTCTTTTCTTTCCCTTGTCGCCTTTCTTGTCCTTGGCCAACGGTAGATCATCCCGAGGTCAAAGAGCCACCACGCAAATATACCAGACTCCAGCCGGGCCCGAGCACCTACCCGCTCCGCGGATCCCACAGGTCCCTGAGGCCATCCCCCAGGAAGTTCAAGCCCATGACGGTCACCACGATCGCGAGCCCGGGGAAGAGGGTCAGATGGGGCGCGACCAAGAGATACTGTCTGGCCTCATCGAGCATGGCCCCCCAACTCGGGGTGGGGGGCTGGGTGCCGAGCCCGAGGAAGCTCAGGCTCGCCTCCGCGACGATGACCGCGGCGAACCCAAAGCTGGCCTCCACGAGGACCGGCCCGACGATATTGGGCAGCAGATGCCGGAAGATCACCCTCAAGTCTTGACCCCCTAAGGCCCTGGCTGCCGCCACAAACTCCATCTCCCGGACCAC
>JAHFDE010000045.1:0-9544 GCA_023249165.1 Candidatus Methylomirabilota bacterium
AGCTTGAACTTCGTAGGCCTGAAGAACTTTGCGGGCATAATCGGGACCGCGGCCTTTAAGACGTCCCTGAAGAACACCTTCATCTTTGCCCTCGTCTCTCAGATTCTTGTCCTGGTCCTGGCCAAGATACTCGCGCTCGCCCTCTACAAGGATTTCCGGGGAAAGTGGCTCGTCCGATTCCTGATCCTGCTCCCGTGGGTCGCCCCGATCTCCCTAGGAACCATCGGCTGGCTGTGGATCCTGGATTCAATCTACAGTGTGATCAACTGGACCCTCCAGGCCATGGGCCTGATCTCGCCCGACAATTGGCCCATGTGGTTGGGGATCCCGCGCCTGGCCATGGGCTCCGTCATCACCGTCCACGTCTGGCGGCTGCTCCCGCTGGCGACGGTGATTCTCTTGGCCGGGTTGAGCTCGATCCCCCAGGACATCCACGACGCGGCCGCGGTGGACGGCGCCGGTTTCTGGCGGCATCTCTTTCAGATCACTGTACCTTTGCTCCTCCCCATCATGACCGTCGCCGTCCTCTTCGGGGCGGTCTTCACCTTCACCGACATGATTGTGATCTACGTGCTGACGCGTGGCGGGCCGTACGACACCACGCAGGTCCTGGCAAGCCTCGCTTTCTTCACGGGGATTCAGGGGGGAGATCTCGCCGAAGGTGCAGCCATTGCGCTGTTCCTGTTCCCGCTGCTCTTGGCCGCGGCCGTCGTGTTTCTCCGGATCGCCCGCCGGGCGGAGGTGACCTGAGATGACCCCTGTACAGAAGGCAAAGCGACTCGGGGCCAGCGGCGTTCACATCGCCACAGTGTTAGCGTTCACCCTCTTCACCGCCTTCCCCTTTTACTGGATGCTCATCACCACCTTCAAGCAGACCTCTGACCTCATGAAGCGGGAGAACAACCCCTTCCTTTTTAACCAGCCGCCAACCCTGGAGCACTTGAGGGTCCTGTTCACCGACACCCTGTACGGGCGCTGGCTTTGGAATACCGCCTGGGTCGGAGTGATCGTGGTGATCATCACCCTGCTCCTGGCGGTCCCGGCCGGATACGCCCTAGCCAGACTGACGGGGCGGTGGGGAGAGCAGCTCGGCATCGGCATCTTCCTGACATATCTGGTCCCCCCGACCTTGCTGTTCATCCCCCTGTCGCGGGTGATCGCCGACCTAGGCCTGCAGGACTCGCTCTGGTCACTCGTCCTGGTCTATCCGAGCTTTACGATCCCCTTCTGCACGTGGCTGCTGATGGGGTTCTTCAAGGCCATCCCTCCCGACCTCGAGGAGGCGGCGATGATCGACGGCTGCAGCCGGCTCGGGGCGTTCGTGAAGGTCGTGATCCCCATCTCCGTCGCCGGCATCCTCACGGTCGTCATCTTCACCTTCACCCTGGTGACGCAGGAATTCGTCTACGCCCTTACTTTCATCACGCCGGCATCTCAGTACACGGTCAGTGTGGGGGTGCCGACCTTCCTCGTCCACGGTGACGTCTATTTCTGGGGTTCACTCATGGCCGGCTGCTTTATCGCCAGCGTCCCCATCGCCATCCTCTATAATTTCTTCGTCGATCGGTTCATCGCCGGCTTCACCGTCGGAGCAGTCAAGTAATGCGAGGAGGGTGAGAGAAACGAGACACGGGCCCAAGGAAGCGGGATGAGGGTGAAGGAGAGTCCCATGGGAGAGAAGACGATCCAGTGCGGTAATCTCATCGGAGGCAAGTGGGAGCAGCGTGGGGCGACCGGCATCACGCGGCGCAATCCCGCCAACGTCCGCGATGTGGTGGCCACCGCGCCGGACTCCTCGGCCGAGGATGCCCGTCGGGCCATCGAGGCCGCGGCGGAAGCATTCCAGCGCTGGCGTCGGATGATCCCCCCCGAGCGAGGCAAGATCGTGCTCCGGGCGGCTCAGCTCCTCGAATCGCGGCTGGAGGAGGTCGCCCAGCTTCTCACCCGGGAAGAGGGGAAGATCGTTAGTGATTCCAGGGGCGAGGTTAAGCGCGGCATCGACATCATGGAGTATGCCGCGGGCATGGGGCGCCGGTTGGGCGGGCAGACCTTTCCGACCGAAACCCCCAACGTCTTTTGTTTCACCACCCGGCAGCCAATCGGGCCGGTCGCCGCCATCAGCCCGTGGAATTTCCCCGTGGCCATCCCCTGCTGGAAGATCGCGCCGGCCCTGGTCTGCGGGAACACCGTGGTCTGCAAGCCCTCACCCCTGACGCCCGCCACAGCGACTCGGGTGGTCGAGATCTTTGAAGAGGCGGGGCTCCCTCCGGGGGTGTTGAACCTGGTGCATGGCGGGGCCCAGGCCGGCAGTGAACTGATCAACCACCCGCTGATCCGCGGGATCTCTTTTACCGGCTCGACCAAGGTAGGCATGGCCATCCACATGGCCGCGGCCCGACGTCTCGCCAAGGTCCAGTTGGAGATGGGGGGAAAGAACCCGCAGATCATCCTCAGGGACGCCGACCTGAAGAATGCCATTGACTGCCTCGTCCCGGCCGCCTTTGGCTCGACAGGCCAGCGGTGCTCTGCCACGAGCCGGGCCATCGTGGAGCGCCCGGTGTCCAAGGACGTCATGGCGCTCTTGCTGGAGAAAACAAAGATGATCCGCGTCGGGCCGGGGGATCGCCCTGAGGTCACAATGGGGCCGCTGGTGGACGAGACCCGCCTGCGCGACGTCAAAAGCTTTGTGGACCGCGCCCGCGCGGAGGGAGCGAAGGTGGTCATCGGGGGGTCCGAGCCCGAGGGTTTGCGGGACGGATACTTCTACGCGCCGACGGTCGTCGCCAACGTGCGGCCCGAGCACGAGATTGCCCGGGAAGAGGTCTTCGGTCCCGTCCTGAGCGTCATCGAAGTCGACGACCTGGAGGAGGCTCTCGGGGTGGCCAATGCGGTGGAGTACGGGTTGTGCGCTTCGATCTTCACCCGGGACATCGGCCGGGCCTTTGCCTTCATCGACAGGATCGAGGCCGGGATGATCCATGTGAACCGCCCCGGCCTCGGGGGCTTCTCTCACATGCCGTTCGGGGGCTTCAAGCATTCGAGCTTCGGCGCCCGCGAGGTGGGCGACGACACCATCAACTTCTATACCGACATCAAGAGCGTCTACATCCAGGAGACCTAAGGCCGGGCATAACCCTTCCGATCCCCGCCCCCGGGCGGGAAGCCCGATGGTGAATCCTCCCTGCTGTGTTCCGCTGCTAAGCGATCCCCGCTTCTTCACACTTTCTTGTACCCATCTGCCGGTGACGCCATAATAGGGTCGTAGAGGGATTTCTCTTCATGTGAGGGCAGGATGGACAACCGGGAAGTCGCACGCATCTTGAACGCCATGGCCGACATGCTCGAAATCAAGGGTGACAATCCGTTCCGGATCCGGGCGTACCGGCGGGCCGCGCAAAACATCGAGGGACTGGCCGAAGACGTGGAAAGTCTCATCGCCCGAGAAACGCTCGAAGAGATCCCGGGAATCGGTAAGGATCTGGCGGCCAAGATCCACGAGATCGCTACCACCGGCACGTTCCAGGAATACGAAAAGCTCAAGGCACAGGTTCCTTCGGGGGTGGTTGAGCTCCTCACGATCCCGGGGGTAGGCCCCAAGACTGCGCAGCTCTTCTATAAGAGGAAGGGGATCGACAGCGTCGCGAGACTCGAGGCGGCCGCCCGCGCCGGTGAACTTCGGGGCCTTCCTGGGATCAAGGCCAAGACCGAGGAGAATATCCTTCGGGGCATTGAGATGCTCAAACGCGCCTCGGGGCGCATGCCGCTCGGTCTCGCCCTCCCCCTGGCCCAGGAGATCACCACCCGCCTCCGGCAGGTCAAGGGAGTGACGCGGATCGAATGCGCGGGGAGCGTCAGACGGATGAAGGAGACTGTCGGAGATATCGACATCCTGGCCGTCTCGGCCGCTCCGGGCAAGGTCATGGACGCCTTCATCGCCCTCCCCCTGGTTCGCGAGGTGCTCGCCCATGGGGAGACGAAGTCGAGTGTGATGACCCGGCAGGGCATCCAGGTGGATGTCCTGGTGGTCGATCCCAAGGCCTTTGGGGCGGCCTGGCTGTACTTCACCGGCTCCAAGGCCCACAATATCCACCTGCGGGACATGGCAAAGAAGAAGGGGTTGAAGATCAGTGAGTACGGAGTCTTTGCGGAGCGGACCGGCAAGCGGATCGCCGGCAAAGAAGAGGAAGAGATCTATGGGACCCTCGGCCTCCCGTACATCGCCCCGGAGCTCCGCGAGGACACGGGCGAGATCGAGGCGGCGCTCACGGGGCAACTGCCGGACCTGATCACGGCGGACGATATCCGGGGGGATCTCCATGTCCACAGCACATGGAGCGATGGGGCCCATACCATCAAAGAGGTGGTGGAAGCCGCCCGGAGGCGAGGCTATCGCTACATCGCCATTACGGATCACTCGAAGGGCTTAGGGATTGTCCGCGGCCTCGCAGCGGAGGACCTGACAAGGCAACGGGAAGAGATCGACCGGCTGAATCAGGGCCTCAGGGACTTTCGGATTCTCGCCGGCATCGAGGTGAATATCCGGGCCGACGGGACCCTGGATCTCCCAGATGGCGTCTTGGCGAAACTGGACTGTGTAATCGCCTCGGTCCATTCCGCCTTCCGCCAGGACCAACAGACGATGACCGAGCGGATCGTGCGCGCCGTCGGTAACCCGCATGTGCATGTGCTCGGCCATCCCACCGGCAGGCTCCTGGGTGAGCGCGAGCCCTACGACCTCGATTTCGATCGGCTACTCGAAGCCGCCCGCGCGAACGGGGTGGCCATGGAGATCAATGCATCCCCCTACCGGCTGGACCTGAACGACGCCCATGCGCGCCTGGCAAAGGAGGCCGGTGTCCCCCTCGTCATCAACACCGACACCCACACCCTCGCAGAGTTCGATCACATCCATCTCGGCGTCGCCACCGCCCGCCGTGCCTGGATCGAGAAAAAAGACGTCCTGAACACCCTCCCGCTGAAACAGCTCCTGAAGCGGCTCGCCCGCTGAATCGCGGGGTCTGCATACCTCCTATGGTCAGCCCAAGGCCCAGGGTGGGAGGAGTTCGGCGGCCTTTGTACCCGCCGAGGCCGGGAAACCCATCGCCAGGAGTTGACGATAATTCTTCTCGATGGGGTTTTGGATTCTGAGGATCTCGAGATACTCCTCGAAGGTCAGATTTCCGACCAAGACGGGTGGCATGTCGTTGACAGGGACGGGATAGTCGCTTCCGAGAACCATCCGGTGAGGAGGAATCTTTTCCAGCACCTGCCCAACAGTGCCGACACGGCACAGCACGCACATCGCGGAGATATCTGCATAGAGCTTCCATTGCCCATTCCGATCCGCCTCTTGCATCATTGCTGCCAATTCATCCAGGTAGTGATACGGCTCAAAGGGGAAGAATCGTGTGGCCGCGTGCGCGACGATGACCGTCACTCCGACATCGAGGGCCAGCCTGAGTTTCCTCGGGTCGCCCAGCCGTTGATGATCCCCCTGGGGATCCGGGACGGGGATAGCATACTCCGGCCCAGTGTGGCACAAGAGCGGCACTCCAAGCTCCGCCAACCTCTCATAGAACCAGGTGTGCCGCCGGTCGCTGGGATCAATGACTTGGGAATTGGGAATCCACTTGAAGAGGACGGCACGGGGGTCTCCTTGAAGGCATCGATTGATCTCATCCAGACCGGCTTCGTGCCCCCGATTGGGATGTACCGAGGCGCCGAAGAGGACCTTGGCATGCGTAGCCGCCAGCTCGCGGACAAGATCATTGGACACAATAAGATGACTTTTTTCCTCGAGCCTCCCCCCGTCCTCGCTGTAGATGGCATCGAGGGCCAAGAGAACCCCTTTCTTGACCGTCGTGGAGGCGTTCAGCGCGTCCAGGATATGGTCTCGAATGGTCTGGTCAAAATGCTGGGCGAGGTCGAGAGGATTAATTCCATTCGCCACCACCATATACGCGAAGGCGGGCAAACTGAGCATCGCGTTCGAGATCTTGCAGTCAGGCCGCTCCTTGGATGCAATATGGATGTGCATATCAATGATGAGGCTCACCCTCGTACCTCGTCATCCACGCCGACGGCCTGACGAACCTGGACCGGATCCACCTCGTCGTCGCCACCACATCGTCCCTGGTTCGAGAAAGAGGTCTGGCTTTTCGCGTACCCACCTGGAATCGAACCCGGCTTTACCGGCGCCCTGGGGGTCCGGTGTCAGAGTCCGCGAGGGCGAGGACCTGAAGCATGGCATGATGAATCAGACCGTTGGAGGCGACGATCTCTGCCCGAAAGAGATCGAGGGGTCCTCCCCTGAAATCGGTGACGGTGCCCCCCGCCTCGCTGACCAGCAGGGCCCCAGCGGCGATATCCCACGGCTTGAGCTTGAACTCCCAAAACCCGTCGAGCCGGCCGGCGGCCACATAGGCCAGGTCTATAGAAGCGACGCCAGGGCGCCGCACCGCTTGCGCCCGCACCATGAAGTCTTGAAAATGGTTCAGGTTGTTTTGGGGAGATTCTTTCACGTCATACGGAAAGCCGGTTGCCAAAAGGGCCTCGGTCATCCGGTCGGTATCCGAGACGTGAATCAGCTCTTCATTCAGCCAGGCTCCCCCTCCCCGAAGCGCGGTGAACCACTCCTCTCTGAGCGGATCGTACACGACCCCGCAGCGGATCTCGCCTCGCTGCTCCAGGGCGATGCTGACCGAGAAGATGGGGAAGCCGTGGGCGTAGTTCGTCGTCCCGTCCAGGGGATCGACGATCCAGCGGGCTTCACCCTTCCCTGCATGGCCCTGACCCTCCTCGGAGAGAATGGTGTGGTCGGGGAACCGCCGGTGAAGAAAGTCCACGATGGCGGCCTCCGAGCGGCGGTCCACGTCGGTCACCAGATTGATCCGCCCCTTGTAGTACACCTGGGGACGGCGGCCGAACCCCTCCATCAGGATCCGGCCCGCCTCCTTCGCCGCGACCCGTGCCGCCTCACAGTGTTCCCGGTCCGCCGAGATCATGTGTCGTCCTCGCCGCTGACTGTACCACAGGGAGCAGGCCCCCTCAAGGGTCGCCCGAGGGTTGCCGCCGTAAGGGCCACGGTGGTATCCTCGATCCATGAGTGATGTGAAGCCCCAACAGGCCGCCCAGCGGCAATTCGGCCGACAGGCCTCTTGCTATGCGGCGAGCCGCCCCCATGCGACGGGATCAAGCCTGCAGGTGATGGTGAGCTGGGCAAGGCCTGCGCCGGCCGATCGGGTCCTCGACGTGGCCACGGGAACCGGCTTCACCGCCTTTGCCTTCGCGGAAAGCGCGGGCGGCGTGGTCGCGACAGACATCACGATCAATATGCTCCACGAGGCCCAACGCCTGGCAGCCGATCGGGGCATACGAAACATTCGATTCCTTCAGGCGGCTGCTGAAGCCCTGCCATTCCGCACGGCGAGCTTCGACATTGCCACCTGTCGCATCGCCCCCCACCATTTCACGTCGGTCCCCGCCTTCCTCCGTGAGATGCGTCGCATCCTCCGGCCGTCAGGCCGCCTCGTGCTCACCGATACGTCGAGTCCCGACGACACGGACCTCTATATCTGGCAGCACGAGGTGGAGCGGTTGCGCGACCCCTCGCATGTACGGAGCTACACGCCCTCAGAGTGGCGGCGTCTGGTCGGCGACGCGGGGTTTATGCTGGAGGAGCTGACCACCTCCCACCGTTCTGAGCTGGTCTTCTCCGAATGGATGCGCACCGCCGGCTCCCCTCCCGAGGTCGTGGACACGCTACGCCGCCGGTTCATCGAAGCCTCCCCTGAGATCCGCGACGCCTTCCGGTTCCGGGAGGTCGACGGCGACTTTCACTTCTCGTTGATGCTCGTCATCCTCTTGGCCCGTCCCGCTTGAAACAGCAGCCGACCGCGCGGACCGGGTTTATAGGGTTCCTTGGGTTTATTGAGTTTATTGGGTTGATTTCCTAACGTGCGGGCGTTCTGCGGTTCTAACCTCCCTCTTCAAGAGGAACGGCATCATCACATAACAAACCCTGTGACCCCATCACACCCAAGAGACCCAATGAACCCAACGAACCCAACTAACGCGCAGGCTAGGCGGGTACGGTCCGGTCCTGGGCCCACGCGCGCAGGGCCGCGACCTCTTCGTGTCGGGTCACTGAGAGGGGCCTGGTCGCCTTCATCTCGTCAAGGACCAGGGGGGTATGAAGATCGTCGCCATGAGCAAAGGCGGTGTAGAGGGCAGAAACGACCGCCTGCTCGATCTCGGCGCCGCTAAATCCCTCTGAGGCGTGAGCGAGCGCTTCGAGGTCAAAGGCGGCCGGATCGCGTTTCCGCTTTTTCAGGTGGGCCCTGAAGATCTCCTTCCGCTCATCGTGCCTCGGAAGGTCAATAAAGAAGATCTCGTCAAAGCGCCCCTTGCGGATCAACTCCGGCGGCAGCGCCTCAATCTGGTTAGAGGTGGCAACGACAAACACAGAGGCCTTGCGCTCTTGGAGCCACCCCAGGAGCCGGCCGAAGATCCGTTTGGAGAGCCCGGCATCGGCCTCCGAGCTGCCCACATAGGCAAAGCCCTTCTCGATCTCATCAATCATCAGCACACACGGGGCCATCCGCTCGGCAGTCTTCAGGGCCTTCTCGAGGTTCTTGTCCGACTCGCCGACATACTTGTCGTAGAGTCGTCCAGGCTCCATCGTGAGTAGGGGCAGCTCCCACTCCCTGGCGACGGCCTTGGCGGCCATGCTCTTGCCGCAGCCCTGGACGCCCAAGAGGATGATCCCCCTGGGGGCCGGGATGCCGAACCGCTTGGCCTCCGGGGTGAAGGCCTTCTTCCGCTTTGCCAGCCACCGCTTCAGATTCTCGAGTCCCCCGATCTCGCCCATCCCCTCTTCCGCGGGAAGGTACTCCAGGACCCCGTCCTTCTCGAGCAGCGCCCTCTTGGTTTCGAGGATGATGTCCAGGTCTTTCAGCGTCAGAGCCAGATCCTCGATGACGGCCCTGGTCAGGGCCCGCTCCGCCTCGACAAGGGTGAGCCCCTTCATGCCTTCCACCAGCCGGTCGAACTCATCCGACGAAAGCGCCACCGTGATCTTGTGATGTTGGGAGAGGTTCTTGACGACGTTCTTGGCAAGGATCTTCAGCTCATGCTCCGTGGGCAGGTCAAGCCTGAAGAAGGCCGTGATTTTTTCGAGCTCGGGTGGAAGCGTGATTTGTGGTGCCGCGAGGACGAGCGCCCTGCGATCCCTGGCGAAGGGCCTGGCGAGGTCCTGAAGCTTGCGGACCACGTCGGCCTCCCCCAGATACCGGTGGAGGTCCTTGAAGAGGTAGATCCCCTCGTTCGGGATGGCGGCCAGATTGCCCAGGGCCTTCAGGGGATGCTGACTGTCGTAAATCGGGTTCCCCGCCCCGACCCGCTCGAGCCCTCTGGTGAGGGTCCACATGAAGAGGGCGATGCCCAGTTTGGCCGCAATGCGCTTGAGGATCTCCTCGATGCGCTCCTCTTCGTAGGTCTCGACGGCGATGATCGGGTAGCGGGAGAGGACGAGGAGTTCAAGATC
>JAHFDE010000045.1:9644-13837 GCA_023249165.1 Candidatus Methylomirabilota bacterium
GTCTCCCCTCTGTGCTATCGGTCGGCTCGATTCATTGTCCTTATCCTAGTGGTGTGCAAGCCGTATGCCAGACGCGCGACACACCACACCCGTCCCGAATGCTGCAAAAACAGCCCTTTGCGCCGCGGAGGGGGGGGACCGCTGTGCGGGGAATCCCGGGATTCTTCACGGGTGTGGGGATTCTAACCAGTGAGACGAGTGCCGTTCCAACGGGCTGAGCCCTATGTGATGAGCCTGGCTCGTCCCAGCGGTGGTCAGCGTGTGCAGCAAAGGGGTTGGCGAAATTAGGTTGGAACGGTACGAGTACCGCTCCAATGGTCGCGGGCGTGTGTGGCAAAGGGGTTGGTTGACACAAATATTTGGAACGGCACTAGGAAGGAGTGCGCTGCAGTTCCACAAAGGGGGGGTGATGAGAACGTTGGAACGGGCCTTGCCCGTGTTCGTAGCAATACGCTGGAACGGCACTAGGAGTCGATGGCCTTTCCGTGCCAGAGGTAGGACCGAGGAACCCGCTTGCTGATATTGCACAACACCTCATAGGGAATCGTCCCGAGCCGCACCGCCCACGCATCAGCGAGGAGCATCTCGTCCCCCTGGCGTCCAAGGAGCACCGCCTCCTCCCCCTCCCTCACCCCGGCCAGATCGGTCACATCCACCATGATCATGTCCATACACACCTGGCCGATCACCGGAGCCCGCCGTCCTCGGATAAGCACCTCTCCTCGGTTGGACAGGAGCCGATTGTAGCCGTCCGCGTATCCCACCGGGAGCGTGGCGACGCGGATATCCCGGGGGGCTTCGTAGGTACACCCGTAGCTCACGGTGCCGCCCTTCGGCACCTTCTTGATCTGGGCAATCCAGGTCTTGAAGGTCAGCGCATGCTCCCAGCCCCCACCCGACGAGGACGGCGGATAGCCGTAGAGGGCAATCCCCGGCCGCACCATGTCCAGATGCGCCTCGCGAAGGTCCAGGACAGCCGCGCTGTTGGCGGCATGCCGTAGCGGGACTGAAACCCCTGCCGCTTCTATCTCCCGGATCGCCTCGAGAAACCACCGAAGCTGCTCGCGGGCATGGCCCTTATCGGCCGCATCGGCTGCGGCAAAATGGGTCATCACCCCTCCGAATTCCAGTGTGGGCAGCCGGGCAATCGCCTTCGCCGCAACGGGTGCCTCGGAGGGATGAATGCCCAATCGCCCCATCCCGGTGTCGATCTTGAGATGAACCCTGACCCGGGCGCCCGAGCCTTCGGCGCTCGACGCAAGGGCACGGCCATGAAGCGTATGGTAGATGACCTGATCCAGATGGTATTCAGAGAGGATAGGACCCTGATCGGCAGGGGTGGGGCCCATCACCAGGATGGGCACCTGTAGGCCCTGCCTCCTGAGCTCAACCCCCTCCTCGGGGAGGGCCACACCCAACCACCCTGCGCCGGCGTCCACGAGCGCTCGCGCAACAGGCAAGGCGCCGTGGCCATAGGCGTCGGCCTTGACCACCGCCATGATCTCTGTCTCTTTCCCCGTGCGAGCCCGGACCCGGTCAAAGTTCCGGACGATGGCATCGAGGGAGACCTCGGCGTGCGTCGCTCTCTGCTTCATGGGACACCTTTTTGGGGATGATACCAGGAGCGCCGCTGTCCCGCAACGGCCTATGTTAAATGGCAATTTATCGAGATAAACAAAGCTTTCGTAAGAATTTCGTAGAAAAAAGAACGGATATTTTATTTTCATCATTTCTATGCGAAATATTTCAGGAATCAAGCCAAGATACACCTTGCATAAGGATTGGCGGTCGATTAAGGTACAGGCTGTTAGCACTCACCTTAGTTGAGTGCTAACAGCCGCTGAGAAGGGATACTACCTCAACCGCAGAAGGAGGGGGGAAGGGATGGCCGTGAGGATTCAACCGCTGCACGATTATATCCTGGTCAGGCGTTTCGAAGAGAAGGAGGTCAAGAAGGGCGGAATCATCATTCCCGACACGGCGAAAGAGAGGCCCCAGGAAGGGGAGGTGATCGCCGTCGGGCCCGGCAAGGTCACCGATGAGGGGAAGCGTGTCCCCATCGATGTGAAAGTCGGAAGCAAGATCCTCTTTGGAAAATACTCCGGCAGCGAGGTTCGCATCGACGACGAAGAATATCTCTTCGTGCGAGAAAGCGAAATCCTGGCAATTCTCAAGTGAACAGTGTCCCTGGATGACTCGGTCGGTTGAACGATTTTCACGCAGAGGTCCTAGGAGAGGAGGGAGGTATCAATGCCGGCGAAACAGCTCTTGTACGATGAAGAGGCGCGGCGGGCGACGCTGCGAGGCATAGACAAGCTCGCGAAGGCCGTCAAGGCGACCCTGGGCCCCAAGGGGCGCAATGTCGTGCTGGATAAGAAGTGGGGCGCGCCGACCATCACCAAGGACGGGGTCACGGTGGCCAAAGAGATCGAGCTGGAGGACCCCTTCGAGAACATGGGCGCCCAGATGGTCAAGGAGGTGGCCTCCAAGACCTCCGACGTGGCCGGGGATGGAACCACCACCGCCACGGTGCTCGCCGAAGCGATCTATCGGGAGGGGCACAAGAATGTCACCGCCGGGGCCAATCCCATGGCCCTGAAGCGGGGGATCGAAAAGGCGGTCGAGGCGGTGGTGGCCGAACTCAAGAAGCTCAGCATCGCGACCAAGGGGAAGAAAGAGATCTCCCAGGTGGCGACCATCTCGGCCAACAACGATGCGACCATTGGCAACCTCATCGCCGAGGCCATGGAGAAGGTCGGCAAGGACGGGGTCATCACCGTCGAAGAGGCCAAGGTGATGGAGACCAACCTGGAGGTGGTCGAGGGGATGCAGTTCGATCGGGGCTACCTCAGCCCCTACTTCGTCACGGACCCCGAGCGGATGGAGTGCGTCCTCGAAAACCCCTACCTCCTGATCCATGAGAAGAAGATCTCGAACATGCGGGATCTCCTCCCGGTGCTGGAGCAGATCGCCAAGCTGGGCAGACCCCTCGTGATCATCGCCGAGGACGTCGAGGGCGAGGCCCTGGCGACGTTGGTGGTGAATAAGCTGCGGGGGACGTTGAGCGCCTCGGCGGTCAAGGCCCCGGGGTTTGGCGACCGCCGAAAGGAGATGCTCAAAGATATCGCCGTCCTGACCCGCGGCGAGTTGATCGCCGAGGAGCTCGGAATCAAGCTCGAGAACATCCGTCTGGAGGACCTGGGCCGCTGCAAGAAGGTGGTCATCGACAAGGAGAACACCACCATCATTGAGGGGGCGGGCGACCCCAAGCTCATCGAGGGGCGCATTAAGCAGCTCCGGACCCAGATCGAGGAGACCACCTCGGACTACGACCAAGAGAAGCTCCAGGAGCGGTTGGCCAAGCTGGCCGGCGGTGTGGCCGTCATCAAGGTGGGGGCGGCGACCGAGATCGAAATGAAAGAGAGGAAGGCTCGGGTCGAGGATGCCCTGAATGCCACGCGCGCGGCGGTCGAGGAAGGGATCGTCGCCGGCGGGGGGGTGGCCTATCTCAGAGCCCGGAAGGCCTTGGATACCCTCAAGCTGCACGGGGACGAGAAGGTTGGCGTCGACATCATCCGGCGCGCCCTCGAGGAGCCGATCCGACAGATTGCCGAGAACGCCGGGGCCGAAGGCTCCATTGTCGTCCAGAAGGTTCTCGAAAAGAGCGGCGCCTACGGCTTCAATGCGGAGACCGAGCAATACGAGGATCTCATCGAGGCGGGGATCATCGATCCGACCAAGGTCACCAGGATTGCCCTGCAGAACGCCTCGAGCATTGCTGGGTTGATGGTGACGACGGAGGCTCTCGTCACCGAGATTCCGGAAAAGAAGGAGAAGGCGTCGATGCCCGGTCCCGGCGGCGGGATGGGTGACATGTATTAATCGGTGCGAATACCGCTCTGCCGACCCGATCCTTTTCGGCAAAAACCCCCAGGACGCCCCCTGGGGGTTTTGCATCTCTACGGGCGGCTCTGGACGCGCGCGTGGGCCTTCCGGCGGTTTTGCCGCAGGGCCCCCAGGACCATCAGGCCCACGAGGGACCACGGGAAGAGCAGAATGCTCCAGATCACCTTATAGTACAAACCGTCCATCCGTCCTTCCCCCTAACTTGTTTACGCTTGAGACCACGTAAAGGCTCGTCGTCTTCTGTGGCAAGGAGCGTGCCAGGATAATATGCCTTTGGAATCAATGCC
>JAHFDE010000046.1 GCA_023249165.1 Candidatus Methylomirabilota bacterium
GCCTCAGTCGAGCTGCTCAGGGCGGTGAGCGGTTCGGCTGAGCAGTTCGGCCCTGAGCTCACTGCCGAAGGGCTCACCGTCGAAGCCATAGTCGAACCGCCCCTCGATCTTCCTCGGGGTGGTGAGCCTGTCGAACCACTGCTCCATTGCTCCAAAGCAAACGCACTTTGTGCGTTTGCTTTAGACGGTCTCGATCAGCTCCTCCGCTGCCACGTCGATACCACACACCTCGCAGTGGACGCTGGCCTCCACCTCTGCCATGTCGAACTGCATCACGGAACAGAACGGACAGAACCGGACATCCTTCTTCGTCATCGCCTCACCCGCCTTGGGTCCTTCCACTTTGCAATTGTCGAGCCATACAGCGGCGAGGGCTCTCTGGTGACCGTGCCCATGCAGGAGGAGCCGCCTCTTCCTTCTGGGGGCGATCCGGGCTACCATAGCCCAGGACGGTCCGACCCGGGGTGGAGCAGGCGGCGGTCGCGGGGAGAAGGTTCGCGGAAAGGGGAGCGTCTATGAGTCGCCTGAAGGCCTTGCAAGCGATGCTCCAAGAGGATCCCGGAGACGCCTTGCTCTATTACATGCTCGCGAATGAGTATTTCAACACCGGACAGCATCCGGAATGTGTCCAGGCCATGGAGAGGTATCTGAGCTTGGCGGAAGACGAGGGGGCAGCCTATCGGACGTTAGCCCAGGCCCTGACGACGCTCGGCAGGATGGCCGAAGCACGCCAGGCCTACGAGGCGGGCATTCGGGCCGCGCGAAGATTCGGCCATCCGAGTATGGCGGAGGAATATCAGGAAACGCTCAAAGGCCTCGGGTGACTGCAGGGAATGTGCCGCCTGATCTCCGGGCCGTATCTACGGGGTCGTCCGGGAGCGATCTTTCGGGACACGAAGAAGGATATCCAGGTCTGGTCGTAGTGGGGATTCGTCGAAGGGATCGTAGATTACCTTGAGCCTTTCACCGGAGCGCAGGGGGCGGTCCTCATCACGGATCCCGTTCAGGAGTGCCAGATCCCAGGCCCGGTTCTCTGTTCCCCAGAGTTTCCGGGCCACCCCCCTCACGTTTTCCCCTTCCTGGGCGGCAAGGATCCGGATACGCTTCCCCTCGGCGGGCTCACCGTAGGCCATTCCCTCCAGGCGAGCCTTGTAGTCATCGGCGTTCACCTCAAGGGCTCTGCCCGGTTGGGCGGTCAGGATCCCGATCATGACCCGAGCCCGGTCCATCCGCTCTAACGTGTGCGGATGGGTTGCCCGGAGGGCGTGGTATCCGATGCCGCTCAGGCGATACCGAACCTCAAGGGTCCGCATGAAGCTCACCATCCCCTCGGGATCGTAGCCCGCCTTGACGGCCCACCGGAGACCCTTCTCGTCCGACTCCAGCTCTGCCTCTCGGCCGTACCCGAGCAGGATCTGGGTAAAAAGCTCATTGGAGAGCGCCAGCCAACCAGCGGCGTTCTCCCGGCCGCCCGGACTCACGACGGCCAGGCCCAACGTCAAGATCTGGGCTCCGATGGCACGGGTCATCTGCTGGGCTGAATGATGGGAGGTGACGTGGCCGATCTCGTGTCCCAGGATCGTCGCCAGCTCTGCCTCGTTGTTGAGCTCGGCCATCATCCCGCGGGTGATATAGACGTACCCCCCCGGGACCGCAAAGGCGTTGATCATCGGATGGTCAACGATGGTGAACTGAAACGTGAAGGGGCTCGATTCCGCCTCCCGCAACACCCGCTGACCCACCTGGCTCACGTAGGCCTGAAGGCTCGCATCCTTGTAATAGCCGAACTTCTCTAGGATCTGCGGATGGGCTTGCCTCCCGATGGCCTCCTCTTGGGCCTCGGAGATCACCGAGAAGGCCCAGGCTGGCCCGAGGCCGCGCAGGAGCCCGCCGGCAATCGTCCCGCCCAGCAGGAGCATCCCTCGCAGGAAGCTCCGGCGGCTCAAGGCACCACCACAAAGACAGGGTGTCACTTCCATGCCCCTCCCGATGACTGGCAATGGCAAGAGGGTCTTCCTGCTCTTCCGGCAGGCATACGCTGAAATTATACAAGATTATGGGATCCCGATCAAGGGCGGGAGGGCACTTGCCCCTATTCCTGGGCGATCTTCAGACGCCCCAGGGCCTTGTGCACCTCCTGTGCTCGCTCCAGGAGCGAGGTGAGGTCCTGCTCGAGAGGGCCTCCCCGCCCCTGTTTGGCGAGGGTCTCGAGCCGGACGGTCAGGTCGTTTAGGGGGCGGTGGGCCTCCTGGATGGTCACGGCCAGGCTTTCGATGGCCCGGTTCAGCGCCGTCTCCAGCTCCACGAGATCATCTCCCTTCCGCAGCTTGAACCCGGTCGAGAGGTCGCCTGCTGCAATCCGGTCCACCACCTGGTGGAACCGGTAGAGAGGACCAGCAAAGCGGTGGGTGACAAAGACGCTCAGGAAAGTTGAAACGAGCATGGCGAGAAAGATGGCCGGCCAGATCCGAAACCCCAGGGCCCGGAGGTCCTGGACGATGGCCTCCCTGGCGGCAGGCGAGGCCGAGGAGTAGAGGAGGACATCGAGAGGGACGAAGAGGAAAACGATGATCAGGAAGGAGGAGATGATCAAGGGAACCAGAGAGAGGAAGATGTACTTCCGCTGGATCCCGTGGACGTAGAACCGGCGCCGTCGCAACGATGGACGATCCATATCACCCCTCCTGTGAGCAATCTCCCCCAACCACTAACCCCTCACCCGCTTGCGGGCCCGCCTCGTGCCCGCCGTGGGCGGCAGAGGCACGGGCCTTCCGCCTCATGAATGCTCCTCCCCTTCGGGAAGGGTCCTGATGCCATGGGCCTTCAGCTTCCGATGGAGGTTCGACCGCTCGATCTTCAGCCGCTCCGCCGTCCGTGTGACGTTCCATTGATTTTCCTGAAGGTGCATCAGGATATAGTCCCGCTCGAACCGGTTTCGTGCCTCGCGGAGCGAGGCGCTCCGCCAGCCCGCCGGGACAGGGGGGATCTCCTCTTCCCGGCCTGGGCGAGCCTGCAAGGCCGGCTCCGCATTTGAGCGATGAATGACCTCTTCAGGCACCATGATCACCAACCGCTCGATGACGTTTTTCAGCTCCCGGACGTTCCCAGGCCAGGGGTGTTGCAAGAATAGTTCCATCGCGTCCGCCGCCAGGCTTTTTTCTCGCTTCCCGTATTCCGTGCAGAACCCCTTCAGGAAGTGCCGGGCCAGGAGCGGAATGTCCGCCCGGCGCTCCCGCAGCGGCGGCACCTCGATGGGAATCACGTTGAGCCGGTAGTAGAGGTCCTCCCGGAACCGCCCCCCGCGGGTCTCCTCTTCCAGATCCTTGTTGGAGGCCGCGATGACCCGCACGTCCACCCGGATCGCCTCAGTCCCCCCGACCCGTTCAAAGGCCTGCTCCTGGAGCACGCGCAGCACCTTGGCCTGCGTCCTGAGACTCATGTCGCCCACCTCGTCAAGAAAGATGGTTCCCCCGTCGGCGAGTTCAAATTTCCCCCGACGCGTGGTCAAGGCTCCGGTGAAGGCTCCCTTCTCGTGGCCGAACAGCTCACTCTCGATCAATTCGTCGGGGATGGCGGCACAGTTGACCTCCACAAAGGGCTTCTCCCGCCTGAGACTCGCCTGATGGATGGCCCTGGCGATGAGCTCCTTGCCGGTGCCGCTCTCCCCCCGGATCAAGATCCGCCCGTGGCTCGGGGCGACGGACTGGACCTGCCGCAGAATCCCCTGGATGGCCGGGCTCTCACCGACAATCTCGTACTGCCGCTCGAGGTGCTGTCGTAACGCCCGGTTCTCGCGGAGAAGGCGCTCTTGCTCCAGGGCGTGCCGGACCGCCAACAGGGTCCGCTCGATCGTCGGAGGCTTCTCGATGAAGTCGTAGGCGCCCATCTTGATGGCCCGGACCGCCGTCTCGATGTTCCCGTGGCCGGAGATCATGAGCACCGGAGTCTCCGGAACCATCCCCCGTAAGACGTCAAGGGTCTGCAGTCCGTCCATCCCTGGGAGCCAGATATCCAGGATCACGAGGTCGGGAGACGAGCGCTTCACCTCGGCGAGGGCCTCTTCCCCGTTGTGCGCGGTCCGTACCCGATACCCCTCATCGGTGAGGATGTCCTCGATCACCTTGAGGATGTTGGGTTCGTCGTCGACGATCAGGATCTCTTCCCGCGGCACGGCCTGCCTCACACCACCTCTGCCGCCACCGGCAGGGCGGGAAACTCCATGATCATGCGGGTTCCTCTCGGGTGACCCTCCTCCACCCGAATGGTCCCACTATGCTCCGTGACGATCCGGTACACGATGGCTAACCCCAGGCCGGTCCCGGACTTCTTGGTGGAAAAATACGGGAGAAAGAGACGGTCCCGGTCCTCCGGAGGAATGCCTGGACCGGTATCGGTCACCTCCAGACGGACCTTGCCCTCGTCCACCAAGTACCGCGTCTTCAGGCAGATCCCCCCCGCCTCGCCGACCGCCGCGACCGCATTGTCAACCAGATTGACCAGCGCTCGCTTCATATGGTCCGGGTCCAGGTTGACCGGAGGCACCTGGGGGTCGAGGTCCGCGGTCAGGAGGATCTGTCGGGAGACTCCGGAGTAGAGATTGAGGACCTTCTCAATGAGCGCATGAAGGTCTCCCGGTCGAGGATAGGACGTCGGCATACGCGCATACCGCGAAAACTCATCCACCAGGGTCTTCAGGGCATCCACCTCATGGATGATCGCCTGGGTGCACTGGTCAAAGATGTCCGAGAATTCGGTGGACCCTTCGGCAAACTTCTTCCGGAGGCGTTGGGTGGAGAGCTTGATGGGGGTCAACGGGTTCTTGATTTCGTGCGCGATCCGCCGAGCGGCCTCCCCCCACGCCATGGCCTGCTGGGCCCGAATGAGCTTGGTGATGTCGTCGAAGACCACCACCATCCCGAGATATTGTCCGCCACGATCTCGCAAGCTCGAGACATTCACGACCAGGGTTGCCCCCCGCCCGAGGAGCGAGAGGGTCACCTGTTCATTCACCGTGCCCCGCCCCTCCTGCACCATCCGGTCCATCAGATGGCGGAGAGGCGCCAACGGTTGGGCGGCGAAGACCGCGCGATAGTGACGGTGGAGGGCCTCCGCGGGGTCAAAGTCCAGCATCCGAGATGCGGCGCGGTTCACGGTATTGATCCGTCCCTCGGCGTCCACCGAGAGGACGCCGGCCCCGATGCTCTCCAGGACCGTCTCCATGTACGCCCGCCGCTGATTCAGCTCGACATTGGTCTGCTGCAGATGCCGGTTCGTCTCCGTGAGCTCCACCTCGCCCCGGCGCAGGTCCTCCGTCATCCGATTAAAGGATTCCACCAACATCCCGATCTCATCATCGGCCTCCACCTCCACTCGATAGTCGAGGTGTCCAGACGCCACCGCCCGCGTTCCCTGGGCGAGCTCCTGAATGGGGACGGTGATCCGGCGAGCCATATGTACGCCGACCCATACGGCGGCGAAAATGATCACGAGCGTGACCATCAGGAAGAGCATAACGTAGATCCCCTTGATGGGGTTCTTCAGCATCTTCATCTGTTTGTATTCGGTGATCCCCGTGGCGATGTCCGAGGCCTTCTGCGCCATTTCGCCGGGGATGGGATACCCCACCGCCGCTGCCCCGACGACCTCGCCCTGCTCAGAAGCAACAATGATCGGCACGATCCCCCGAACGACCCCCCCCCTCCGGGTCGGGGTGATGAGCGACTGCTCCTGTCCCCCCAGGGCCGCCTGAACGGCGAGAGAGCCCGCCGGAAACGCGTCGTCGTCCTCCGGAGGCTCCTCTCCTCTGACCCGCACCCGCTCCGATCCCCTCCGGTCAAAGATCTGCACCGTGGCCAGCTCCAGTTCCTGAAGGCTCTCCTTGGCGACCCGCTTGAGGTAGGGCTCACTCGCGTCCAAGAGCCCCTCAGCCGCGACCCGTCGAGCGATCCGCCTCGCCGAAAGGAGGGCCCGGTCTTCGGCAGCCCGATAATAGGTCTGCGCCACATCTAGGGAGTATTCGAGGGATTCCTCCACCCGGATGTTGAACCAACTGTCCACGCTGGTGGTGATCAGGTTGGAGGCGACCAGGAAGAGCAGGGCCGCAGGAAGCAGCGCGAGGCTCAAGAAGGTCACCACCAACTTGACCCGAAATTTGGACCCCAAGAGGTTGTTGCGACGCTCCAGATAGATCTTGAACAGGTTCCGAAACAGCAGGACGATGAGGAGGATGAGGAGGATGAGGTTCACATTCACCAGGGCGAAGATCAGGATGTTACTCGGAATCGGGGAGGGAAACCGGAGCTCCTGGATCAGGACCTGCACTGCGGTGAGGACCGCGACGAGTCCCCCCACCGCGGCGATGATCAGTCGCGTCCGCCGACGCCGCTCTTCCATGTCGCTCTGGCGATGCTCAACCATCCGCGTCGAGCTCCTGTCGCTCCGATCGCTCCGAGGGACGAGCCGGGGAGACCCCGCAGCAATCGGGGATCCTCTCGCTCGATTGTCTCACTATAGCCAAAAGGAGAAGATTCTGACAAGGAGAAACGGTCTTACAGGGCAGGAGAGCTGAGGGGTTTCGGGGAGGCGGGGATGGGAAACGGGACGGATGCTGGAGCCGTGACGACGCATCGGGAGGCCTGGTCCGACTCGAGGTGACGCTGGATCTCCTTGACCAGGGCCGTATGGAGGAGATGACCGGCCCCCTTTGCCACCACGGTCCCTTGCAGCGGCCGCCCCAAGAGGTAGAGATCCCCGATCAGGTCCAATACCTTGTGCCGAATCAGCTCGTCCTTGAAGCGGAGGTCATTGAGGGCACCCTGATCGCCAATGACGACGGCATTCTCGAGGGAGCCGCCCAGGGCCAGGCCTCGGCGCCACAGCGATTCGACATCCCGAAGAAAGCCGTAGGTCCGCGAGGGGGCAATCTCCCTGATGAAGTTCCGTCGAGAGACCTGGAGCTCGATCGATTGTTCGCGAAAACAGGGATGGTCAAAACACATGGAGTACTGAATCCGGAATCGCTTGGAGGGGAGAATCTGGATGCTTCGACTCCCCATCTCGATCTCGAGGGGTCGAGTCACCCGAATGTACGTCTTGGGGACGTAATGCCTCCGGATTCCCGCCTGAAGGAGCAGGTCCACAAAGGGAGCTGCGCTCCCGTCCATCACGGGAACCTCGGGTCCCGAAATCTCTACGATGAGGTTATCGATCCCGAGGCCCGCCAGCGCGGCCAAAAGGTGCTCCACGGTCTTGACTTCGACACCGGCCTTCCCAAGGGTCGTGGCGTAGTGGACATCCATGATGTTTTCGGGCCGCGCCTCGACCACAGGTGTATGGGGAAGGTCCACCCGCCGGAAGACGATTCCGGTGTCGGGGGCCGAGGGACGCAGGGCCATCGTCACCTCCTGGCCGGTATGCAGTCCGACGCCAGAGCAGCGGATCGTGCTTCCAATCGTCTTCTGCCGACCCACTCCTACCCCCCTTTGCATCGCCTTCAAAGACAAGCTACCGCCCGTTGAAGCCGGAAGTGACTTGCAAGGCCTATACCATGGTCGAGCATTCTTTTTCCAGAAAAAAGAATGCCTTAGATCCAAATGCTTAAGAATTAGTGTCGAGAAACACCGTTATAGGCTTGTGGCATTTGTGCAACAACAGATATCGCATCTGTTGAAAGAAAACCACATGGATTGATCAGCCATCCAGCCACGTCTTCCGCAGAATCCGAGCCAGAACCTCGCGGCACTCCGAATCCCGAACAGGCTGGAGGATCTCGCGGAGACGCTCCTCCAACTCAGGAGATGGGGGGTCCCCCTGCCCCCGAGCGGCGGGTTCAGGCCGGGGGGCCGCGGCGGCATCCGGGCATGTGCCGAGAGTAAAGAAGATGTCCCGGACAGCCCGCGAGCCCAGGTGGGACTCCAGGCTCGCCAGGATCGCAGGTTTCAACATCGTGAGCTGCTGGAGCCAGACCGCATCGGCAACGGTCACTTGAAGACGGCCCTTCCTGAGAAGACCCGGTTGGCTCCGGCGCGCCACCTCTTCACCCACCACGTGAGGCCAGACGCGGTGCACAACAACATTCGCCATCCCGACATCGAGTCCCAGCCGCTGGAGCGTCATCTCCAGGGCCTTCTGCAGAGGCGTAAATCCCGAACGAGTCACCCTGCCCCCCTTCCCCGACGAGGCGCGGTCCCTTTCTGCCGGTCGCGGAGCACCGCCTCAATCGCCCGGTTGGCTAAGAGATCGGCCTGGGCGTTCATCCCCCGACGGACATGGGCGATCTCGACGGCATCGAAAGACCGCAGGAGGCTCTGCACCTGATCGTAGAACTTCCGTAAGCGGGGATGCTTGACCCGGTATTCGCCGCGGATCTGCCGCACGAGCAGCTCCGAGTCGGAGAAGACCTTGATGGCCGCGTAGCCCGACTCCCTCGCCTTTCGGAGGCCGAAAAGGAGCGCCTCGTACTCGGCCACGTTATTCGTGGCCTCCCCGATGTACGCCTGGTGCTCCTCCCGAAAATCGCCCGCCTCATCCCGCATGACCACACCGATCCCCGCCGGGCCCGGATTCCCCCGAGCCGCCCCATCGATGTGAAGGACGAGGGACCGCGGTGCCGACTGCCGAGACCTGCGGGAAGCCGCCGCCTCATGGAGGAGGTGAGAGGCCTGTTCCAGAACCCTCCTCAGCGTGGCGGGACTGAGATCGGGCAGCTCCTCGCTTAGGGCGGCGAGGGCCTCGGTGTGGGCCATCGCCGCGAGGATATCGGCGAGCCGTCGCAGATCCGTCTCACCCTTTCCAGTAGAGGATCCGCTGGCAGTTCGCACAGATGACGAAGACCTCCCCTTTACGGAGCTCATTGTAGGTCTGGGGAGTGAGGGCGACATGACAGCCGAGGCAGGAGCCGTCCTTCACCGGGACGACCGCAAGGCCACCCCGGCTGCGCAGCAGGCGTTGATAGGTCTGGAGCAGGCTGGCCTCCACCCGGTTCGCCTGACGTCGCCGCTCCTCCTGAAGACGCTCCAGCTCTCCCTGGAGCCGCCTGAGCTCACCCTCCTTGGTCGTCCGCTCCTGCTGAAAGACCTTCTCCCGCTCCTGAAAGCGGGCCGACTCATCCCGGACCGCGGACTGGGCTGCCTCAATGTCATCGAAGGCTCCGAGGATCTCGTCCTCGAGTTTCGAGCGGCGCTCCTTCAGCCCTTCGATCTCTTTCAGAACGGCGGCATACTCTTGATTCGTCTTGATCTCGAAGAGACGTCCCTGCCGCTTTCGTTGCTCCGCCGTGACATCTTCCAACTCGCGCTCCTTGCGACGGCGGAACTGTTCGAGTGCGGCGAGGCGCTCGCGGGACTGATCCCACGCCCCCCGGGAGCTGTTCAGGACTTGTTCCCCGTCGGCGATCTCCCGCGGGATTCTTTGGACCTCTCTCTGGAGCCTGGCGATCTCCAGATCGAGATCCTGCAAATCGACTACCTGAGCCAGGTCCTCCCGCACGCCTCTCCTCGGTTCATGGATCAGGGTTCATGGTTCATGGGAGCAAATAATACCACAAAATCCGGCTTCGGCTTGCCTCGCCCGACCCTGAACCCTTACCCCTGAACTCTGAACCGGTTGGTGGGCCCACCTGGATTCGAACCAGGGACCGTCCGGTTATGAGCCGGTGGCTCTGACCGCTGAGCTATGGGCCCCGCATCAGCTATCAGCAGTCCGCTATCAGCTGTCCGCGATCGGCGGCCAGAGACATGAGACCGGAGACGGGAGACCCCAAGCTCTAGTCTCCAGTCTCAAGTCTCTCGTCTCTCGTCTAGTCCCCGACGCCTGAAAGCTGACCGCCGACAGCCGATAGCTGACAGCGGACGTTAGGATTCCACGAAGCTCCGGAGCTTCCGGCCTCGAGTGGGATGCCGAAGCTTGCGCAACGCCTTGGCCTCGATCTGCCGGATCCGCTCTCGGGTCACGTCGAATTGCTGGCCCACCTCTTCCAGGGTGTGGTCCACGCCATCACCGAGCCCGAAACGGAGGCGCAGCACCTTTCGCTCTCGGTCGGTCAGGGTGTGCAACACCTCGTCGGTCTGGAACCCCAGATTGATCCCGATGACCGCATCGAGAGGGGAGGTCGCCCCCTTGTCCTCGATGAAATCCCCAAGGTGCGAATCCTCTTCTTCTCCGATGGGTGTCTCCAGGGAGATCGGCTCCTGGGCGATCTTGAGGACCTTCCGGACCTTGTCCACGGGGAGATCGATCTTCTGCGCGATCTCTTCTGGGCTCGGTTCCCGACCGTACTCCTGCACCAATTGACGAGAGGCTCGAATCAATTTATTGATGGTCTCGATCATATGGACCGGGATCCGGATGGTCCGAGCCTGATCCGCAATGGCCCGGGTAATGGCCTGGCGGATCCACCACGTGGCATACGTGGAGAACTTATACCCCCGCTGGTACTCGAATTTCTCCACGGCCCGCATGAGACCGATGTTCCCCTCCTGAATCAGATCCAGAAACTGGAGCCCGCGGTTCGTGTACTTCTTCGCAATGGAGATGACGAGGCGGAGGTTCGCCTCCACCATCTCCCGCTTGGCATTCAACGCCTTCCGTTCACCCCGGCTGCTGGCCTGAAGTAGCTCGTGCAGCTCGGCGGAGGTGGCGCCGCCTTCTTGCTCGGCCCGCTGGATCTTCTTGGCAATGACCTGAATCTGCCGCTCCAGTTCCTCCAGCCGCTCCCGCGGGAACCTGGTCCGTCGCATCAGGGTCCGCATGGAGACCCCGTTGCCCATGGCGGTATCGCGGAGCACCTTGAAATTGGCGGCGCTCAAGCGCGTGGAGCGTCTGAGCTCCCTGACCTCCTGTTCCGCCTTCTCGACCCGCTCCAGGGTACCCCGCATGCGGGCGACGACCCGCTCGATGACCCGCTGGTTGAGATTGAGTCGTCGCAGGAGCTCGGCCTGCCGGCCCTTTCGCTCCTGCATCTCGTGCTGCAGCCGCTCCGCCCGCTTGGCATTGCCGTGTTGCTCGGCCCGCTCCAGCCGCCTGGCCAGCTCCTCAACCTTTTCCTGTTCCTGCCTGAGCCCCTTCAGGACCGGCATCAGTTCCGCAATCAGCTCCTTCTCCTTCTGCTCCGAGATCTCGTCAAAATCGTTCACGACGATGAGATCGCCGACCCGGAACCGACCCTGGAGCAGACGCTCCCCCAAGAAGATCACCTCCCGGACGGCAATGCCGGCCCGGCAGACGGCCTCGGTGACCTCGCGCCGCCCCTCCTCGATCCGCTTGGCGATCCCGATCTCCCCCTCGCGGGAGAGAAGCGGCGTCTTTCCCATCTCTCGGAGGTACATCCGGACCGGATCATCGGTCCGACCCACCGGCGCGGGGGACAGGTCCACCTCTGGCTCGGCCCCGCCCAACGGGGGCTCCGCCACCTTCTTCGCCTGCGGCCGCCCCGCCTCGCGGGGGGAGTCGATGACCTCGATATCCATCTCGTCCAGTCCGACCAGGATCCGATCAATTTGCTCGGGAGAGGTGATGTCCTCCGGGAGATGGTTATTGATCTCCTCGTAGGTCAGATATCCCTTCTTCTTCCCCAAGCTGATCAGGGCCTGGAGCTCCGCCACTCTCCCCTCCTTTGTCATACCGCCCCTTCCCCCCCTTTGTCCTTCACGCTTCCCTCTGGTACGCGCTCACACCCCGTTTAATTAATATAGTCCGTTTCCGAAATTCGGCCACCCGTCAGCGTCCGTTTCTGATCGAGAAGCGCCTGCACCCGAACCAGATCCCCCTGCTCCCGCGCGCTCTTGAGTTCGACCTGAACCTCCTGGAGCTTCAGTCGGATAAGACAATCCTGCACCATCCGATGCGGATCGGCGAACTCTTCCACGCCCCGGACGAACAGCTCCGCCGCCACCTGGCGGACCAGTGGATCCGGATGATGGTTGAGGCTCCGGGCCAAACCCTCCTCACTGCCCCGGAACTCTCGAAGGACCCCATAGATCGACCGCAGCGGGGATGCCGAAAGCTCCTCCTCCCGGATGGCTCCCCACACCAGGGGCCGAGTCTCCGGAAAGAGGAGACAGATCTGGATCAAGGTCTTTTCCGCCGGCGGCAGCGGCGCCGACGGCCGCGGGGCTGATGGACCCGCTGAGTCCGGGGAACCGAGACGGCGAAGCTCCGCCATGACCGATGCCTCGGAGACCCCCAACCTCTCTGCGAGCTTCTGGATATACTTTGCCCTCCGGACCCCCTCCGGCATGAGGGCGATAAGGCGCAAGACCTGTCGAGCCGCGGCCGCCTGGTCATCCACCCCCCTCAGTCCCGTCCGCTCCTCCGCCCGGCTGAGGAGAAAATCGACAACATCCTGGGCCGCCGCAATCCGCGTGAGCAGCGCATCCTTGCCGGACTCCCGGGCGAAGGTATCGGGATCCTTCCCGTGGGGGAGGATCACCACCCCCACCCCCAACTCCTCAGCCACCAACAGTTCCAGTCCCCTCCAGGCGGCCTGGATCCCCGCGGGGTCGGGATCAAAAATGAGCGTCACCTTGTCGGCATAGCGGCGCAAGAGGGCCACCTGGTCGGCCGTCAGGGCCGTCCCCAAGGAAGCGACTGTCTGGGGAAAGCCCGCGCTGTGCAGGGAGATAGCATCAAAGTATCCCTCGACCACCAACGCCACCCTTGTCTCCCGGATCGCCCGGGAGGCCAGGTGCAGCCCGTAGAGGTGGACCCCCTTCTTGTAGACGGGCGTCTCGGGCGAGTTGATATACTTGGGCTGTTGCTCTCCGAGGGCGCGGCCCCCGAATCCGACGATCTTTCCCGTGGAATCGCAGATGGGGATCATGAGGCGATCCCGAAACCGGTCGTAGTATCCCCGTCCCCCCTGCCTCGGAAGGGCCAGCCCGGCCGCCTCGACCTGACGGGGCGTCAAACCCAGTCTGGTGATTTCCCGGACAAGCCCATCCCACTCCGCGAGCGCGTAGCCGAGCTGGAAGCGCTCCACGGCCTCGGACCCCACTCCCCGCTGGCTCAGATATTCCCGCGCGGCCGTTCCCTCCGGGCCTTTGAGGGTCTTTCGGAAGTGATCGCAGGCGAGCCGCTGAAGCTCGAAGAGCTTCAGGACGCCCTCCTCGCGGGGGCGCCCCCGCTCCGGGATCGGGATCCCTGCGCGCTCCGCAAGATGGCGAACCGCGTCGGGGAAGCTGAACCCCTCCCGTCGCATCAGGAATCGAAAGACATCGCCTCCCTCCCCGCACCCAAAACAGTAGAAGATCTGTCGCTCCGGATTGACGGTGAAGGACGGGGTCTTCTCGGTGTGGAAGGGGCAGAGGGCTCGGTAATATTTTCCGGTCTGCTTCAAGGGGACGTAGCCCTCGATCACCTCCACGATGTTCGAGGTCCTGAGCACCTGATCAATCACTTCCTCGGGGATAAACGCCATAGGGGACCTCGACGGCCTCTCCCGCACCGAGCCGGGCAGAGGTTCCTCCTCATCGATCCTGGAGCACCGCGATGGTCGCGCCGCTCCCCCCTTGATTCACTTCGGCGAGGTGAAAGCCCTCCACCAGGGGATGGCTCGCCAGATAGGTATGCACCGCTTTCCGGAGAATCCCCGTCCCCTTGCCATGAATCACTCGAACCTGTCGTACCCTCTCGACAAAGGCCCCATCCAGATACTTCTCCAGGCGCCGGGTGGCCTCCTCGACGGTACAACCGACCAGGTTGATCTCCGGGGAGACGGACTGGGTCTTCTCTACGAAGAGCGGTACCTCTCCCCGAGGCGGGGGAGGAGAGCTGAGCACGCTGAGGGCCGAGACCGGCAGGTGAACCCTGCCGACCTTCAGCTCAACCTCTACGGTCCC
>JAHFDE010000047.1 GCA_023249165.1 Candidatus Methylomirabilota bacterium
GCGCTTTTCCGCCGTCCGGTGGGGAGTCACGATGGAGATCGTCGCTGCCTGGATCCTGACCTTTCCTGTCTGCGGGCTGATCGCGTGGCTGGTGACCAAGGCGTTCGCGGCCCTCCCCTAGTCCCACAGCACCCGCTGCTGGGACAACGAGTCCTGTCCCCGCCAGACTCACTCCAGACTCCTTCGGAGACGCCAGCAGGTTTCCGCCCTCCTCGCCCATCCCTCCCTCCCCACCTTCCGGCTTGTTTGAGCTACGGAGCGTGTGTAGGCCCCGAGCAACATTGCCGGGAGTCCGAAGGCCTTCGGACCGGCCAGGGTCGCCGCGGGCCCGAAGGGTTCCGGGCCCTGCGGAAAGGCACGGAGCGAGGGGCCGAACGCGCGTGCTCTGCCAGGCGGCCTTGACATTGTCGAGGAAAGGGCGTATAAAGTCCGCCGTATCTCTACAGGCCGCAAACGCCGAGTTCCCGTCAGGGAAGCGGGGGACCCAATTCAAGGGGTGAGTCCCCGACGGCCGAGGAGCCGTCGGGATAGGGTAAACTCCCAACCCGAACCCGTCAGCTAACCCCGTAGGCGTGAAGGGAGCAAAGCCCGGGAAGGACGGGGGCCAGGCCTCCCCTTCCCGTCGTCTTTCTCTGCAGGGATATGGAAGCTGCCGGTTCCGCACAAGACCAGAAACTAGAACTGCGGCGAGATGTCACGGTGTGGGGCTCCTTCATGTGGGGCTACGCCGATGTGGGGGCCAACACCTTTGTCGCCCTCGGTCTGGTCATGGCCGCGGCCCAGGGGGCAACCGGCCTTGCCTTCGCCCTCGCCGGCCTGGTCTATATCATGATCGGGCTTGCCTACACCGAGCTGGCGTCGGCGTATCCGGTTGCCGGTGGGGGTCCGTATTTCGCCCTCCGGGGCCTCGGCGATTTCTGGGGCTTCGTGGCCGGTGCAGCGCTGCTTCTCGATTACACCATCGACATCGCCCTCTTCGCCGCCGCCTCGGCTGGCTATCTCAACTTCTTTCTCCCCTACCTGTTCGGTTTTGGGATCGAGCGCTTCACGACCGATATTGGCCCCCTCACCCAGGTGAACCCCGTCTGGTGCCTGCAAACCCTCCTCCTCATCGGGATCCTCATCTGGGTGAATATCCGAGGGATTCGGGAATCCTCCCTCGTTAATGAATTTCTGGGGGCGATCATTATCATCAGCGAATCGGCCCTGGTCATCATCGGGTTCCTCTTCGCCTGGAGGCCGGAGCTGCTCGTGAAACAATGGACAACCCAGTTTCCCTCCGCCCATGACTTCATGTACGGCTCCTCATTAGCGATCATCTCCTTCATCGGCCTGGAGTCCATCTCCCAAGCCGCTCAGGAGACGAGACGGCCGGCCTCGATCATCCCGCGCACCTCTGTCGCCCTTACATTCAGTGTCTTCATCTTTGCGGTGGCCTTCTCGCTGTTGGGTCTGGGGCTTCTCCCTTGGCAGGTCTACGCGGAGCACAGCGACAACCCCATGGCGAAGCTCGCCGAGGCCTTACCCTTGATCGGGCCCGCCGCAGGCCCCCTCACGGCGGCCCTGGGGGCGATCGTCCTCTTCATCTCCTCCAACACCGGGGTGATGGGGGCTTCCCGGCTGACCTATTCGATGGCCCAGTTTCACGTGATCAGCTCCTGGTTCAGCGCCGTCCACGCACGATACCGGACCCCCGTGAGGACCATTCTCGTCTTCTCCATGGTCGGCGTCGTCGAGACTGTCCTCGCCTTCATGACGCCGAAGGCGTTGGACACGCTGGGGAACATGTACGCCTTTGGCGCGACCCTTGGCTACACTCTGGTCTTCATCGCGCTCATCAAGCTCCGCTTCTCCGACCCCTATTCTCCACGTCCCTACCGAATGCCCCTCAATGTGCGCATCCGATACAAGGGGCGCCCCATCGACTTCCCGGTCCTCGGACTCCTCGGCATGATCGGCGTCAGCACCATCTTCTTTGAGGTGATTCTGACCCACGACATCGGCCGGATCGCCGGCCCGGCCTGGATCGTCCTCTGCTTCCTCTACTTTGCGTGGTACCGCTATCGGGAGGGACTGCCCGTCTTTCGCAGTCTCGAGCGGGATTGGGAGGAGGAGCAAAGACAGGTGCTCTTGTCGGCGGAGGAGTACGACCTGCTGGAACGATACAGGATCGCCCTCGCGGAGCGTGACCGGCAGCGGAGGAGAAACGTCCATCAGCAGCCAGCGTCCTGAGCGCCTGCGGCCCCTCGACTACTATCAGATCGGGGTGACGGTCCTCTTGGTGCTCCTGGGGAGTTGGATCCTCCTCCGCGCTGCTGTGGAGGGGTTCCCTTCGCTCTCCGCGTGGATGCTGGGTGGGGGGCTTCTCGGTTTCGGGTTGTATCGGCTTTGGCACGTGGTAAGCTACCTCCGGAAGAGGGGAACGGGCCATCGGCTCTGAGGTCCACATCACGCTCCTGGGGGCATTGCTGGCGGCCCTCTTCGCCGTCTCCCTGGGAGGGCTCCTGTGGTGGATGCTCCACCCGCCGGCCCCGGTCTCCCGGGAGGTGGCCAAGGCCCGTCGATCCATTGACGCCGTCAAGCGGATCCTGGTCCCCACAGTAGGGATGCCGTATTCCGAGCGGGGCGTCGAACTCGCGTGCCGGCTCGGAATGGAGCAAAAGGCGGAGATCATCCTGGTCTACGTCCTTGAGGTGCCCCGGACGATCCCCTTGGGGACCCCCTTGCCGGACAGCGAGGCCAGGGCGCAGGAGTCCATCGCCCGCGCCCAGGCCGTTGTCAAGCTGCACGGGCTTTCGGCCACTGTCCACATCGAACGGGCCAGGGAGGTTGTGGAGGGGATCATCCGCGTGGCCAAAGATTATGACGCCGATCTCATCGTCCTCGGGATCCGTCCGCGGGTCAGCGCGACCGAAGACATCCTGGGGAGGACCTCTGATGCCTTGCTTCGGCGGGCCCCGTGTGAAGTCATTGTGGACAAGCTTCCCGGATAGCTGGCGGAGAGGGTGATGAAGGTTCTCGTCGTGGGCTCCGGTCGGGTCGGCTCTTTTCTGGCCAGGCACCTGGTGGGGCACGGCCACCAGGTGGTCGTCGTGGACCGTGACCCGACCTCCTTCAAGATGCTCGGGGAAGATCTGGTGGTGGAGCGGGTCGCGGCCCCCGCGACGGGCGAGGTCCAGACCACCTTCACTGCCAAGACCCGCATCCGGTGCGTCGTCGGAAGCGGTAGTGACGCAGAGGTCCTGAAGACAGCGGGAATCCAGGCGGTCGATGCCTTTGTGGCCGTCACGGATAACGATTATGTGAATCTCATGGCCGCGCTGGTCGCCAAAGAGCTCCACCATACCGCTCGCATCATCATCGGCATCATCAATCCACGCCGGCTGCAGATCGCCCGGGAGCTCCAGATTGAGGCCATCTGCCCCCTCACCCTCGGGGCGCAATCGATGTTTGAATCCTTGGTTCGATAACCAGCACAGGGAGGAGGGCACAGGTGTACGTCATCATTGTCGGAGGAGGCACCGTCGGTTACCACCTGACCAAGGACCTCGTGGCCCGTGGCCACGAGGTGACCGTCATCGAGCAAGATGAAGCGCGGTGCAAGCGCCTCACCGAAGAGTTCGGCGAGGTGGTCCTCCGGGGGGAGTGCGACGTCGCGCTGCTCCGGGAAGCGGGGGCTGAGCGGGCCGATGTCCTCATCGCCGTGACCGATCAGGACGAGGTGAACCTGGTCGCCTGTCTGTTGGCCAGGCGCCTCTTGAAGGTTCCTCGGGTCATCGCCCACATCGTCGATCCGAGGAACCGGCCCACCTTCGAGGGGCTGGGGATTGACCTCACCGTGTCCAGCACCGATATCATCTGTAACCTCATCGAGCAGGGGGCGATCACGACCGAGATTATTCCTCTCCTCGCCCTCGGGAAGGGTGATCTCGAGATCGTAGAGCTCGTCCTGCCCCATGATTCTCCCGCCTTGCCTCTGTTACTGAAGGACCTCCCCCTTCCGGGAGACAGCGTCCTCGTCTCCATCATCCGAGGAGACCAGATCGTCTTCCCTCGGGGAAGCACCACCTTCCGCCCCAACGACACGATCCTGGCGCTGACGTCCACCAAGGGAGTGGAACAACTCAAGCAGGTCTTCTACCGCTGACGTGGCGGGAAAATCGGCTTGACACCGCTCCCTCCCTGCCTGTAGGCTTTTTCTGAGGGAATGTACCATGTTCGGAATCGGGATGCCCGAACTGATCGTCATCTTCATCGTCGCCCTGCTGGTCTTCGGTCCCAAGAAGCTCCCGGAGTTGGGCAGGGCCTTGGGCCGCGGCCTGGCGGAGTTTAAGCGAGCCTCCGAGGAGATCAAAGCGGGACTGAGCGCCGATCTCCGCCTCGAGGAAGAGGAAAAACCTTCACCGCAACCGCCCGCCGCTGCCCCCAAAGCCGCTCCTTCCGAGCCGGCTCCTTCCAAGGGTGATCAGCCCCATGGCTGATGACAAGATGCCTTTCCTCTCCCACCTGGAGGAGCTCCGAAGGCGACTGATCGTCTCGCTCATCGGCATCGGCGTCGGCTTCGCGATCGCCTTCAACTTCTCCGAGGAGATCCTGGCGCTCCTCACGCGGGTGCTGACCACCACCTTCGCTTTTCAGAAGAGCTCCCCCTACCTGATCATCACCTCGAAGGCGCCGCCCGAGCTGATCTTCCTCGCCCCGGCCGAGGCCTTCTGGGCCCATATCAAGATCGGCTTCCTCGCCGGCCTCATCCTGGCCACGCCCCTGATCCTCTTCGAGGTGTGGCGATTCGTCTCCCCCGGTCTTCATGAGCGGGAGCGGCGCTTTGCCCTCCCCTTCGTCGCCCTCGGCACCATCTTCTTCTTCATCGGGCTCCTCTTCTGTTATTTCCTGGTCCTCCCTTTCGCCATGGGCTTCCTCCTCACCTATAAGACCGAGCACCTCACGCCGATGCTCTCGATCGGCCTCTTTATCGATTTCACGGTCAAGTTCATGCTCGCCTTCGGCCTCATCTTTCAACTCCCCCTCATGATCAGTCTCGCCGCCCGCCTGGGCCTCGTCACCTCCAAGTTTCTCGCCCGAAATCGCAAGTACGCCATCCTCGCGAACTTTGTCATCGCCGCCATCCTGACCCCGACCCCCGACGTCTTCAACCAGTTCATGATGGCCGGTCCCCTCTGCTTCCTGTACGAGGTGGGGATCTGGGCCGCGAAGCTCGTGGAAAAGGCCCGGCGCTCCCCCGTGGGACAGGAGGCCCCGGAGGGGGTCTAGGGATGGGATGGGGGAACGGGCCAAGGACGGCAGGACGTCCGGTCTCGGCATCGCAGATCTTTGTATTGGGTGAGAGAAGTTTGAACGGGATTAGACGAGCTCGAGCATCCGGCGGATGGCGGTCCGAGCTCTGGCGGCGATGCCCTCTGGCACCTTGACCTCAAAGGCCATCTCTTGGAGCGAGCGCAGGACCTTCTCCAGGGTGATCTTCTTCATGTACTCACAGACCGCATCTGCCTTGAGGGGGACAAAGGTCTTGTCCGGGCTCCCCTTCTGCAGGGGGTAGAGGATGCCGGTCTCGGTCGCCACGATAAACTTCCGGGCGGCCGACGCGGCACTGCGGCGGATCATGCCGCTCGTCGACAGGATGTGAATCCTGTTCTGGAGTTCGGGGATGTCCTGGGCGAACGCGATGCAATTGGTGGTGCAGCCGCACTCCGGGTGGATAAAGATCTCCTCGGCATCCGGATGGAGACGCAGGGCCTCCTGAAAGTGGCTGGGACGGATCCCGGCGTGGACGTGGCACTCGCCCGGCCAGACGCGAATGTTCTTCCGGCCGGTCACCCGGGCGACGTAATCCCCCAGGTACAGATCCGGGAGGAAGAGGACTTCGCGATCGGGGGGGATGGCTTGGACGACCTTCGCGGCGTTCGCTGAGGTGCAGCAGTAGTCACTTTCCGCCTTGACCTCTGCCGTGGTGTTCACGTACGAGACCACCACCGCCTCGGGATGCTCGGCCTTCCACTGCCTGAGCTCTTCCGCCGTGATGGTGGCCGCCAGAGAGCACCCCGCCTCGAGATCGGGAAGGAGGACCGTCTTGTTAGGGCAGAGGATTGAGGCGGTCTCGGCCATGAAGTGCACCCCGCAGAAGACGATCACTTCCGCATCGGTGCGGGCGGCAGCCTGCGAGAGGCCCAGCGAGTCCCCGGTGTAGTCGGCCGCATCCTGCACGTCGGGGACCTGGTAGTTATGGGCCAGGATCACGGCCTTCCGCTTTTCCTTCAATCGGCGGATCTCCTGGCTGATGTCGGTTTGTATCGCCATACGCTTTCTCCGGGAGCATCTTTCAGCTATTATGCTAGGGGAATTGTCGGGGGAGGTCAAGGGCGAATGCCTCAAGGCGAGTCAGGAGCCATCCCCCTCCAGGTCCGACGGCTGATTGAAGGCGCCCTGGAGGAGGATGGGGTCAGCGGGGATCTCACCACCGGGGCCCTGGTCCTCGACGAGGAGTGCGGTCGGGCCAAGGCGGTGGCCCGGGCGCCCGGGGTGCTGGCCGGGACGGGGGTCTTTGCGCAGGTCTTCACCGCGGTCGACACCCGCCTAGTGGTTGAGCTTCTGCGGCCGGAGGGGGGTCGCGTCGTCCCGGGGGACACGGTGGCTGCCGTGCGCGGCTCCTTGGCCAGTATCCTCAAGGCTGAACGAGTCGCCCTGAACTTTCTCCAGCGCCTGTCCGGTATCGCGACCGAAACTGCCCGGTACGTGGCGGCCGTGGCCGGCCTGCCGGTCAAGATCGTGGACACCCGGAAAACCGTTCCGGGGATGCGGTGGCTCGACAAATATGCCGTGCGGATGGGCGGGGGGTTCAACCACCGGATGAGCTTGAGCGACGGGGTCCTCGTGAAAGACAACCATCTGGCGGTGGTCAGGGCCCGGGGAGAGAGCTTCAAGGCGATGGTGGCCCGCATTCGCCAGCGCGCGAGCCATCTCGTGAAGATCCAGGTAGAGGTCGAGAGTCTGGAGGAGGCCACGGAGGCGGCAGAGGCAGGGGCGGATGCCCTCCTGCTGGATGGAATGTCTCCTGAGCAGATGGAAGGGGTGGTCCGACGATACACAGGGAGGATTCTCATCGAGGCGTCAGGCGGGATCACGTTGGAAAATGTGCGACGCGTCGCCGAAACCGGCGTCGATCTCATCTCGGTCGGGGCCCTCACCCACTCGCCTCGGGCCCTCGATATCAGCCTCGAGGTCGTGCCATAATCAGGATGAAAACCCGAGAGGCCACCCATGGCCGAACTGTTTCAGGTGCTGACCCCTGGGGAGGCGCGTGAGCGCCTCCTCCAACATCTGACGACTGCGCTCCCGAGCGAGGACATTCCGGTTCAGGAAGCCCTCGGACGGATCCTGGCGGCAGATATCTTCTCGCCCATTGAGCTTCCTGCCTTTCCGCGCTCGAACATGGATGGGTATGCCGTGCGCGCCCAGGACACCTTTGGGGCAACGGATGGCCTTCCCGCCTACCTGAAGGTGGGTGGCGAGGTCCCGATGGGAGAGGCTCCCCGGGCGTCGGTCCGTCCCGGGGAAGGTGTGAGGATTCCGACGGGCGCAATGATTCCAGAGGGGGCTGATGCGGTCGTCATGGTGGAGCATACCCAGGAGGTGGACCCCAGCACGATCGAAGTCACCCGTCCCGTGGCGCCCGGCGAGAATGTGGTCCGGGGTGGCGAGGATGTGACACGGGGAGAGCGGCTCCTCCCCAAGGGCCATTGTCTTCGCCCCCAGGACGTGGGGGGCCTGTTGGGGGTCGGGATCCTCACGGTTTCCGTCGTTCGGCGGCCCCGCGTCGTCATCATCGCCACCGGCGATGAGGTGGTTCCGCCACCCGTCGAGCCCGGCCTCGGACAGGTTCGGGATATCAACACGTACACCATAGCCACCCTGGTGCTGCAGGCGGGGGGCATTCCCCAACCGCTGGGGATCATCAGGGATGACTATGACGCCTTACGGGAGGCGGCGGAGTCCGGCATCACTCGGGGGGATGTCGTGATCATTTCGGCGGGTAGCTCGGTGAGCACCCGGGATATGACCGCGGGGGTCATCGGGACGCTGGGGAGGCCTGGCGTGCTGGTGCACGGCGTGGCCTTGAAGCCGGGCAAGCCCACGATCCTTGCGGTGTGCGGGGACAAGCCGGTCTTCGGCCTGCCGGGCAATCCGGTCTCCACCTTCGTGACCTTCGATCTCTTCGTCCGCCCGGCGCTGTACCACCTGGCGGGAAGTGCGCCTCCCGAGCGGGCAACGGTGCGGGCCCGCCTCACCAAGAACGTGGCCTCCGCCTTCGGCCGGGAGGATTATGTCCCGGTCCGGCTGCTCGAGCAGGGGGACGAGGTGCTGGCGGAGCCGGTCTACGGCAAGTCGAATCTGATCTACACCCTGATAAGGGCCCACGGCCTGATTACCATTCCGTTAAACGTGGGTGGCCTCTCCGCAGACCAGACGGTGGAGGTGCGGCGGTTTTAGCGATGGCCCGACGCAAGGTCTATCTGGAACCGATCCCGCTCGACGAGGCCCTCCAGAAATTCTTTGGAGCCCTCGAGACCCGGGGACTGCTCAGGCCGCTCTCCGGCGAGCTGGTGTCGGTGGACGCGGCCCTGGGGCGGGTGACCGCCAGGCCGGTCTGGGCGGCCCTGTCGAACCCGCACTATAACGCGGCGGCCATGGATGGCATTGCGGTCCGCGCCGAAGACACCCGGGCCGCCTCAGAAACGGCCCCCGTGCGGTTGAGGGCGCGGGAGCAGTTTCAGTGGGTCGATACGGGCGACCCGATCCTCGCGCCGTTCAACGCCGTCGTCATGCTCGAGCACCTGTACCCGGTAGGCGAAGAGGAGATCGAGATCCACGCCCCCGTGCCCCCGTGGCACCATGTCCGGGCCATGGGGGAAGACATGGTCGCGACGGAGTTGATCCTTCCCGAAGGACATACCCTCACCCCGGTCGATCTCGGGGCCATCGCCGGATGCGGTCTGGGTGCCGTTGAGGTCCGGCAGCGGCCCCGCGTGGCTGTCATCCCGACCGGGAGCGAGCTGGTCCCACCGGGCAGTGCCCTGAAGCCCGGCGAAATCATCGAGTTCAATTCCCTCATGCTCTGTGGGATGGTTCGGGAGTGGGGAGGAGAGGCGAACCGCAGCGGTATCGTCCCGGACGATTTCCCAGCGATCAGGGCTGCCGTCGAGGAGGCGGTGGCGACCCACGACGTGGTCGTCATCAATGCCGGTTCCTCGGCGGGCTCGGAGGACTTCACGGCCGCCATCGTCAGGGAACTGGGGGAGCTTCTCGTGCATGGGATCGCGATCCGCCCGGGGCACCCGGTGGTGCTCGGGATCGTCCGGGGACGCCCCGTCATCGGGATCCCGGGATATCCCGTCTCGGCGGTCATTACCTGCGATCTGTTGGTGAAGCCGGTCCTGTATCGCCTCGAGGGGAGGGCGGTTCCGGAGCGGCCGACGCTCACCGCGACGATCACCCGAAAGATTCTCTCGCCCCTTGGCGAAGATGAGTTCCTGCGGGTCAAGTTGGGGCGGGTGGGGAACAAAGTCGTGGCGACCCCGCTCTCCCGGGGGGCGGGGGTGATCATGTCTCTGGTTCGCGCCGATGGCATCGTCCGCATTCCCCGCTTCTCCGAGGGGGTGCATGCGGGGGCGACCGTCACCGTGGAACTCCTCCGTCGACGTGAGGAGATCGAGAAGACCATCGTGGCCATCGGGAGTCACGATCTCACGCTCGATCTGCTCGCGAGTCTCCTCCGGCGAAGCCATCCGGATCTCCATCTCTCCTCGACCAACGTGGGGAGTCTGGCTGGGCTGCTGGCGCTCAAGCGGGCGGAGGCCCACATGGCCGGCTCCCATCTCCTGGACGAGGAGACCGGCGAGTACAATCTCCCCTACGTCGCGCGCCTGTTGCCGGGGGAGAAGGTCGTCGTGCTGACGCTGGTGCACCGGGACCAGGGGCTCATCCTCCCCAAGGGAAATCCGAAGGGCATCACCACCCTTCTCGACCTGGTCCGGGAGGGTGTCGCGTTCGTTAACCGGCAGAAGGGGGCAGGGACGCGGATACTGCTGGACTATCGGTTGAAGCAGCTCGGCATCGATCCGACGAGGATCACCGGGTACGAGCGGGAGGAGTATACGCATCTGGCGGTGGCCGCCGCGGTCAAGGCGGGGGTGGCCGACGTCGGGCTCGGCATCCTCGGGGCGGCCCGGGCCCTCGATCTGGACTTCATTCCCCTCCTGAAGGAGCGTTACGATCTCATCATTCCTGAACCTCATTACCGCGACCCTCTCCTGAGGCCCCTGCTTGACCTGATCTCGAGCGACGGGTTCAAGAAAGAGGTCGAGGCCCTCGGCGGCTACGACACCTCCGAGACGGGTCGCGTGGTGAACAGCCCGGCTGCCCCCTGCCGGTGAGAGTTCCTTTTCGGCGACCCCCGTTACGATCCTGGGGTGCCGACAAGCGCGCGTCCGGAAGCAACCGTTGCTTCGTCAGGGGATCCCGCACGGGTTCACGCGTTGGAGGAGAGGATGGCGATTTTTACGGATCGGATCATCCAGGCAGCCAAACTTGAGGTCCGGCTATATCAGCGGGTCAAGGCCGACAAGAAAGCGATGGGCCAGGCCGCCGCCGCGGTGCTGCTCTCGAGTGCTGCGGCCGGCCTCGGAACGATCACGCGGGCAGGATTCGGGGGAGTGGTCCCGGGAACGATCATGGCGCTCATCCGGTGGTGTCTCTGGGCGTTTCTGACCTACCAGATCGGTACCAAGCTGCTTCCCGAGGCCCGGACCAAGGCAGACATCGGGGAGTTCGCACGCACCGTCGGCTTTTCCGCCGCGCCCGGGCTGATCCGCGTGCTCGGGATCGTTCCTCCGGCCGCCGAGATGGTCTTTCTGGTCGCGGACATGTGGATGCTGGTGGCCATGGTGATTGCAGTGAGGCAAGCCCTGGATTATGTCTGGACGGAGCGGGCCGTGGGTGCCTGCGTCCCCGGATGGATCGTGAACATGCTGATCGGATTCTGGTTCTACGCGTAGCCTGCGTGGATCTCTCGGACGCTGAGGGCCATCGCCCCAGCATGCAGCCAGGTGTGCCCGTCTCGCGGGGAAGGAGGCAATGCCATGACAGGGATATCGATGGAGAATCTCGGCCCTGTGTTGTTCCGCGCCGCAGCCCCCGTGATCCAGGCGGTGCTCCGCATCGGATTGGTCGTCGTGGCGGGCTATGTCGGTGCCCGTTTTCTCCGGGTCGCGTTGGATCGTCTGGGGTCTGTGCTGATCAAGGCGGGCGAGAGGACCGAGATGGTGCCCGGCGCGACGCAGCAGCGGGTGGCGACGCTCATCGGCCTGCTCCGGACGATCACCTTGGTCGGGCTGTGGTCGGTGGTCGTGATCGTTGCTCTGGATCAGATCGGGTTGAACGTCACCCCGATCCTGGCCGGCGCCGGGATCATCGGCCTCGCGGTGGGCTTCGGCGCCCAGAACCTGGTCCGCGACCTGATCAGCGGGTTCTTTATGGTGCTGGAGGACCAGGTGCGGGTCGGCGATGTAGCCGTCGTGAATGGGACGGGGGGGCTGGTGGAGGCTATCACCTTTCGCACCATCCTGTTGCGGGATCTCTCGGGGGTGGTTCACGTCTTTCCGAACGGCACGGTGAACACGCTAGCCAACATGACCAAGGAGTGGTCGGGCTACCTCATGGATATTGGCGTGGCGTACAAGGAGGATACCGACCACGTCGCCGCGGTCATGCGGCGGGTGGCCGAGGAGCTGCGCCAGGACCCGGTCCTGGGTCCGATGATCTTGGAATCGATTGAGATCTTCGGGGTGGATAATTTTGCCGATTCGGGCGTCATCATCAAGGCGCGGCTCAAGACGCGGCCGATCCAGCAGTGGGACGTAGGGCGGGAGTATCGCCGGCGACTCAAGAAGGCCTTTGACGCCGAGGGGATCGGGTTCTCTTCCCCCCAGCACTCGATCCGTGTGGGGGAGGCAAGCAAACCGTTACCGGTCCTGTTGACGCAAGCGTCCGGCCCGGGTCCGAGCGAATAGCGGGAATCGAAGGGCGGCAAGTGGCGCGGAGCTGGGGTTGGAGTGCAACTGTGAGAGGCGAGAAGGTCTTACAGTTCTCGCCATGAAAGGATCTTGACGTAGTTGAAGATGTTCCCCCCCGGCATGCCCGGGGGCAGGTTCTTCGCGAGATTGGGCATCTGGTACAGGTGCGGCACCTGGCTCCCCATGTCGAGGAACCGGCTGACCACCGCGCCCACCACGTGGTACTGTTTGTCGATCGTGACCTGGTTTTCGGCATAGACCGCCGCCGCCACGCGTTTGCTCGCCCTCGTCATGTAGATGCGGTCCTTGGCGATGAGCCCGAGGCGGTCGCCCGTGGGGAAGACCCCCAGCGGGATCAGGCTGCTATTGATCGTGATGCTGACTTGGTGGGCCCCGGCCGTGCCGGTCTCGTTCCAGTCCGCTCCCGCCTTCTTGGCGTAGAGCGTTCCCCCGACAAGTCCGGTGGTGTAGGAGAAGGTTTCGATTTTGGTCGGCCCGGTCGTGCCACCCATGGTGATACTGCCGGGGATGCGGATGATCCCCTCGACGGTCAACGTATTCGACGCGCTGTTCCAGGCGAGCCGGTTGGTCCCATTGGAGACGTCGAAGCTCGCCGTGGTGGCATAGATCGTCAGATCACTGCCACTGACCGCCGAGCCGGGGAGGACCGGAAGGGGGTCCCAGGAATTGGCGTCCAGGTAGTCCTCGTAGGTCACGCAGCAGACATCGGGCGACGGGTCGGTCAGCGAGGGGAATGGGATCACATTGTCGGGTGGGACGTCGTATTTTGCGTTGGTCCCGTTGTCGGAAAAGACGTTCGTATCGCCAAACGTCCCGGCGAAGCCGTAATTGGCGTAGACCCCATCCACACGTCGCTGGATTCCCACGGGGATGGGATTGCCATTGATATCCATGTCGCTCGCGCTATTCCCCACGCGGGCACTTCCACTGTTCATCGTGATCCTGCCTTCGTTCACCCGGATCTCGGCGTCGAGGGTGGAGGGATTGATGTTGGGGACCCTCCCGGTAAAAATCGGGTCGAGCCCGTTGTACCAGTTGAAGATCCCGGCGGTGCCCCCGAAGTCGGCGGCGACGCCGGTCAGCCCGAGGCCGGCTCCCAGGATGTGGACCGAGCCGGCGATCACGACGTTTCCGTTGATCCGCGCCCCCGTCCCGGCGCCTCCCAAGAACGCGGCGTTCCCCCAGACCGACAGGTCGCGAACCTCCACCCGCACATCCACCACCTTCGTGGCCCCCTGCGGCCCCGTCCCCTCGGAGCGAATGGTGAGCTTGTTGCTCTGTCGCAGCCCCAGCTGGACCGTATAGGTGGAACCGTCACCAAAGCTGTCGAGGTTCGCGTTGGCGTACAGGGGGAGGAAGCCCCCAGTGGGGATCGGCCCGCCCAGATCGTAACACCGCTGCTGGGGCGGGAGCCACTGCCAGGGGACGGTTGCGGAGCAGTCAGCCGGCGAACCACCCGCGACCGGCGTCGGCGAAGCAAGGTACTGGTTGGTCATCCCATCGCGGTCGAAGGTGGCGTCGTACTTCAGGTCGCGGCGGGCTCGCTCCACCCCCATCTCGGCCACGTACAGGGCACGGGTGGCGTTCCGGTCATT
>JAHFDE010000175.1 GCA_023249165.1 Candidatus Methylomirabilota bacterium
AGAGAATTTCCCCCGCCGGTAAGGTCCGCCCCCGAGCCGCCCACAGGCATGAGGCGCAGAAACCGTACCTGCGCGCCGTGGAGCTGATCCCGGAGGCATTCGCCCCGTTCGCCTTCTTCCAGGAGAAGTTCGGGTTCGTTCCCAACATTTTCCGCGCGCAGACGTTGCGACCCGATGTCCTTGAGGCCGAAGCAGAGGTGGTACGGACGGTGCTGCTGAGCGACGACGTGCTCCCCCGGGTGCAGAAGGAGTATATCCTCCTGGTTATTTCCGCCGCGAATCTGAATACCTACTGTGTCGCGGTCCACTGCGAGATGCTGCGTGGTCTGGGCATCCCGGAGGACGAGTCGGACCAGATCGCCCTGGACCACCGCCAGGCCGGCCTTCCCGACTCCAATACCGCCCTGTTGGATTTCGCCCTGAAGCTGAGCCAGCGCCCGACGGAGGTCGGCCAGGGAGACATCGATCGGCTCCGGACGCACGGCTTCACCGACGAGCAGATCCTAGAATCGATCGTCATGACCGGCTTGACGAGCTACCTCAACACCCTCCAGATGGGTCTCGGCACCGTGCCAGACTTTGAGCCGAGGCGTGTCTTCGGGTTGCAAGCCGGGCCCGTGCTCAAAGCTGCCAGCCGAGCCGGCGACGAAATTGTGAATCGTTTGGGTGTTCCGCCGGGTCTAACAGGTGTTACCCGAGCTCCAGTGCCCCAGGTGGCTGTCACGGACCCAGACGCCGGCCTGGTGGCGCGTGTGAGGGGCGGCGACCTGGGCGCCTTCGAAGAGCTGGTTCGCCGCCACCAGCGCCGTATCTACCGGACCCTCATCGGCATCACCGGAAACGCCGAGGACGCCGAGGACGGCACGCAGAATGCATTCCTGAAGGCATTTGAGCGTATCGGTAAGTTCCGGGGGGCAGCGAAGTTTTCCACGTGGCTCATCCGCATCGCCATTAACGACGGCATCCAGCGCCTGCGTACGCGGAAGAGGGTGACGGGTCTGGACGATAACGCATCCAAGGAGGCAGAGAAGTTTCGCCCCCGCCAGGTGCAGGCCTGGGATGACAACCCCGAGCAGTTATACTCCAAGGCCGAGATGCGCGAAATGGTGGAGCGGGCGTTGATGAAACTTCCGGCCGGGTACCGGATGGTGGTGGTGCTGCGGGATATCGAACAGCTCTCCACCGAGGAGGCTGCCAAGGCTTTGGGCCTGGGGATTGCAGCGTTGAAGTCGCGACTCTTGCGAGGGCGCTTGATGCTCCGCGAGGCGTTGGCGCCCCACTTCATCAGCAGAGGGAAAGGACGCACCCGTGTATAACTGCGATCAGGTCATGGCGGAGCTGGCGAACTTCCTGGACGATCAGGTGGCGGCTGAGATCCGTCGAGAGCTGGAAATCCATCTCGCACATTGCCGCACCTGCCAGGCGCTCTATGACTCCGCTCGCAAGACCCTCACGATTGTCACCGAGAGCCGCTCGTTTGAACTGCCCGAGGGCATTTCCTCCCGCATCCTGGAAAAGATCATGAGCAAGGTGCGCGAGGCCCGGCGGCCACGGCCCAAGCCTTCCAGTCACCCGCGGAAGCGCCACTGAGCGCTGAGTTCCAGCCGTACCCTCCTTCCAAACCACTTCGACGTTCGCAGCGCGTTCGTGGCTAGCACTGCCCATCTAACCGCGGACGTTCCCGTAGCCACACCGGAAGATGCACCGTTTGTCATTGTCATGGTGCAGCTTGGCGCAGAACACCTGATGGGTGCCCCTCACTCGCAGGTAAACCTCCGATGCCAGCAGCATGCCGAGGAGGGGGGCCGTGAAGTAGATCCAGAGCGATGTCCACAGTTGTGCCGGCAGGGCTGATCCGAAGGTGCGCGCGGGGTTCATACTCATCCCCGAAAGGGGGGCCACCAGGGTGATGTATGTGGCAACCAGGCCGCCGGCGAACAGCCCCGTGTAGCGCCCTCGCGCCCCAATATTCGTGGTGACGAGCACGACCAACATGAGGACGAAGGAGATCACGAGTTCGGCCAAGAATGCGATGGCCGGTCCGCCCGAACCAGGGAGGGTGGTGACATAGGTGACAGGGGGGTCGGCGAAGGAATGGCCGAGTGCGAGAGCGACGAGCAGAACGCCGGCTATCCCTCCGGCAAATTGGGCGGTAACGTAAAAGAAGGCATCCCCGGGTTCTACCTTGCCGAGCCGGAAGAAGGTCAGGGTGACTGCTGGGTTCAGGTGCGCCCCCGACTGCTTTCCCCAGGGCGAGTAGATGATCCCGATGGCGGTCAGCCCCATCGCTATCCCCATCAGGACGCGCCGCAGGAGGGGATCGGCGATCGCCTGGTGGACAGGCGATCCCGGGTATTCGAGGAGCGTGCCGAACACGCCGGCCGAGATCATGAACAGGCCGAGCCCGGCAGCCTCCATGAGATATTCGGGCCAATGACGTCGCAAGGCATCAAGCATGCGGCTACTCCACCGATTGGTTGATACGCAATCCATCTAGTCCTTCTAGTCCTTGGCCACGAGGACGAAGACTTTGATGGCGTTCTTCTCTTCGGTCAGGAGTCGCATCATTTCCTTATAGTTCTCCAGCCCGTTTACGGGATGCGTAAGTAGCTGAGACAGCCATCCGGGGTACTCGAGCTCTGCCTGCGAGAGGTCTTTGGCGCCTAACTCGAAGTATTCGCGGTTGGCATTCACGCTGCCAACGGCCACCTTGTTGCCGAGCACGAAGCCCAGGTTGATCTTGTCGGCGGGGATTTCCACCTTCCGGTCGCCGCCGGTGACGCTGACCATGACCAGGACGCCGTTCTTCGCCAGCACCTCCATGGCCTCAAACACCAGAGGCGAGAACCCCGTTCCTTCGAGAATCAGGTCGAAGGGGCCATACTCAGCGGACGCCTTTGTCAGTGTCACGTCCTGGGTGCTCACGTACCGGGCTCCGATCTTCTCCAGCAACTCGGCATTCAAATAGGGCGGGCGGGTGCGGCCGAGGGCGACGACCGCAAGGCCACGGAGCCGGAGGAGCATCGTGGCGATGAGCCCCAGCGGCCCTGTGCCCAACACCGCAGCCCGGCGTGGTTTCCACACCTTGAGCCGCCGCTGGATCTCGTACGCCTGCACGATACCCTTCTCGGCCACGCTGGTCGGCTCCATCAGGACCCCGACGTGCTGCAGCCCCTGCGGCACCTTGACGATGTATTCCGGCTCATCCACATAGTACTCGGTCAGAAAGCCATGGCGCAGGTTGATCCCACGCTCGAAGTAGGTGTCGTCGGTGGTCATGTCGTAGGTGCCGATTTGATCGTAGATGCTTGAGCCCGGCCGCCGTACGGTGGCCGCCACGTAATCGCCGGGTCGGAGTTCCGTGACGTTCGGCCCCACGGCCTCAACGCGACCGAAGCTCTCATGGCCGAGGATCAAGTAATCCTGCCCGGGCGGGGCCTGGCCGTACTCTGCGGCGTTGATCTCCTTGTCCGTGCCGTCCACACCCACCTGCAAGACCTTCACGAGGACACCGCGCCCGTTGGGGATCTCCTGGGTCGAGGGTTTCGGCACTTCCTTGAGATGGATACTTCCGGCTTTCCCGGGGAGAACAGCAATGGCTTTCACGGTTCGCCTCCTTCTACGGTGTGTTCACGGGGACCCAATGCCTCCAACAGAGGTGGTCGATTTGCGTCCATGATGAGATCGTCGCTGAGGGAAAGACCCGTGACTTCGCCTGCAAATTAGACGCGCTTAGAGGGGGAAGAGATGCACGGAGCTTGACCCGAGGGGGCGACCGCGGTGCATCCGAGAGGCCTACCGGCCCAGGTGGCCTTTCTGGGTTTGCTCCCGGAGGAATCGGCGCACCCGTTTTTCCATTACGGCGGGGATATCCTCAAAGCGC
>JAHFDE010000048.1 GCA_023249165.1 Candidatus Methylomirabilota bacterium
TTCCCGGGATCGGTGGCGCTCCTCGTCGATGTCGGGTTCCACATGGACCACCATGTCCGCCAGCTCCGGGAACCGCTCCTTGAGCGAGGCCTCGACCCGGTGGGCGATCTCATGAGCTTTGGCCACGGTGAGCTGGGGGTCGACCAGAATATGCAGGTCCACGTAGATGGCGTCGGGGAATCCGCGACTGCGGATGGCGTGGCACTCACGGACCCCCTCGACCTCGAGGGCGGCCTGCTCCACGGCGGGTGGGTGCAGACGCGAGGCGTCGGCCAGGACGTAGAGGCTCTGGCCGATGATCCGAATGCCGCTTCGCGCGATCAGGACGACGATGAAGACGGCTGCGGCCAGATCGAGGCCGGGGTATCCGGCCTTGGCAGCGATGAGGGAGGCGACCACGGCTACAGAAGCGTAGAGGTCGCTACGCGTGTGCAGGGCATCGGCCACCAGGATCTCGCTCTGGAGGCGTTGGCCGACGCGGCTCTCATACCAGCTCACGAAGACATTCACCCCCATCGTGATAATCATAACCGCGAAGCTCGTGAGGGTGACGTGGGGTGACGTCCCCGCCCGCCATCGGCTGAACGACCCCTGGCCGATCTCGAGCGCGGCGAAGAGGAGGAGAAAGGAGATGCTCAGGGCGGCAAAACTTTCGAATTTTCGATGCCCGTATGGATGGGAGCGATCCGCCGGGAGGACCGCGACGGTTATGGTGATGAGACCGATGATGTTGGCAGAGCCGTCGAGCAGGGAGTGGAAGCCGTCCGCCACCATGCTGAGGGTCTCGGACCACGACCCATATCCCAGCTTGAGGGCGGCCACCAACCAGTTAAGGACCAGGGTCGCTGCGAGGACGGTTCGGATCTTGGCCGCCCGTTCCCGGTGGGATATGGACACTGCCTCTCTCCTTGCTTGGCGGCCAAGCCGCTCCATCGTACCTACCTCACACTCTGCCGGACAAGGTCTACCATCACGGGCCGTGCCCTGCATTCTAATATAGAAGCTGGCCCTTTCCCAAGCCACTCCGGGGATGGACCTCTCTTGGTGCTATTCCTGGCAGGCAAAGGGGACACGTTTGGAGCGCTTCAGGCAGCGGGCAGGGCACTGGTTCCGCTTTGGTGGGTTTGGGGCTCGACTTGGTTTCCTGCCGGGCCCTTGAGGGCCAGGGTCACGATAAGAGTGCCTTCCCTGGCCAACCATGCGACAGCACTCTCTCGGGTATCTCGGATAATGACGATGGGGTCGGCGTGGGGGCCTTCATGAGTGAGGCTCCGGAGCATGGCCTGCCGCGAGGTGGTTGAGGAAGCGTCGATACTGCACGAGGTCCATATCGTGCGTAAAGCGCGTGAGATGGACACCATGGCGGAATCGGTTGCCGGAGACCGGTTGGGGATCGTGCCAGATAAGCCGGGCCTCCGCGGAAAGCGGTGCTTCCTGGAACTGGAGCTGGAGGTGGATGACGCTGCCGCGCGCCAGCACTTCAGGCAGAAGCAGCAACAGGCCGGTCAGGCTGATGTTACCCGTGCGGCCAACAATCTCTCGGGCGGGATGTGACCCCTCACGGATGAGGCACCGGACGAGGATCTCGGCTGCGAGCCGGACCCGACGTTCGCGGCGAGGGGCCCGGGACTGCCGCTCGGCCGTCTCTGTGGCCAGCCTCACCACACGGAGCAGGCTCTCGGCCCGAAAGGGCTTCGGCAAAAAGAACTCGGCCCCGGCCCGAAAGACCTTTTCGGCGTACTTCAGATCCGCGGAGGCCGTCATGCCGACCACGGGGATATCCCCGAGGACCGGATCCTGTTTCAGCCGCTCGCACGTACCAACACCATCGAGCCCAGGCATCATCATATCCAAGAGGATGACGGCGGGGTGTGCATCTCGGGCCGTCTCGATCCCGGTCGGGCCATCGAAGGCTGCCAGGACTTTGACCCCGGTGCGGCTCAGGGTCGAGGCGACCAGCTCGCACAGCGCGTGATCGTCATCGATGATCAGGATCGGGCGTGTCGGCATGGCTCCCCCTGCTTCGCGCTATCCCCCGGCTCCGGCAACACCCCTGTGAAACGTTCGGATCCCCGTTGGGTTGGCCATCTGCTTCTCCGTCTGCGCCGAGTGGGCTTTACCCCTGAAGCATTCTCCTGGCGCTCTCCAAGAACGCCGCGGTCTCAATCGGTTTCGGCATGTAGGCCGCCCCGATCCCCCGTGCCTGCTCTGCGTATCCAGCCGCTTTAAAGGTGCTCAGGAGCATGATCGGAATCCTGGCAGTCTTGGGATCTGCCTTGATCCGTGTCGCCATGGTGAGCCCATCGACGTCGGGAAGCATGATGTCGGCAATGACGAGGTGGGGCTGCCACTTCTCGGAGAACTCGAGACCCTCCCGTCCGCTCTTGGCCTCGAGGACCACATGTCCCGCGCGCTTCAAGAGAGAGGCCAGGAACTGCCGGTAGTGTGCATTGTCCTCGACGACCAGGACCCGACGGGCCTCGGGTCCCTGGGGTCCCTTGCGCTCATCGGGTTTCTCCCAAACGAGGTCCTTCCTGGTGACCTCGGCAAACTGGCCGCAGTTTGGACAGGCCAGGCGGACCTTCCCCTCCTGCGGGAGTGAGTCCCCAACCGGGAAGAGGGCCTTGCACCCGCGGCAGGTAAATATCGGCAGCTCGCCGCGTGTCTTCGCGCGCTCCTCGAGTCCCTGGACCACTTCCTCGAGGAGCCGTTCCCGGGGAAAGGGCTTTCGGAGAAAGCCGTCGGCCCCTAACCGACGACCAACGGCTATGTCCTGGTCGCTGTGAAACTCCCCGGACATCATGATGACCGCTACGGTGTCGCGGATCGACTTGTATGTCTGGCACGCCCCGTAGCCTGACACCCCCCCGGGAAGGTTTACATCCTGCACGACCAGGTCGAACGGCTCGCGGGTGAAGGCGCGGACCCCGTCCTGGCCGGTATGGACCGTCGTGACGTGGTATCCTTCCCCTTCGAGGATTTCCCGGAGCATCCGACTGAGTTCGGTATCGTCATCAACCACTAGGATCTTGGCCATTTCTCCTCCTCGCACCTCCTCAGCACCTCATCGCGAGATTGACAGGAACCGAATAGGGAAGTCCAGCAGCACCCGCCGACCGCCCGTCATGGGCGGAAGGGGTCTGAACCCCACGCGGGTGAGGATCGGGGCGACGAGCTCGCGTCGCCCGTGATCGTCGTTGCTAGTCAGGATCGGGCGTTTCGCCATAGTTCCCCACCCAGGTTGTCCTAGGGACCCCTTTCGACGGCGTTGGGTGGGGTAGTTGGTCTAAGTTTGCAAAATCCGTGCCCTCTTGACTGGTTAGTGTCTGAATTCTCCTCGCCGCAATGTCCTGATATTCCTACACGCAGCACGATAGAGGCATGAATGATCTCTGAGGGAGTGAGAGGAGACGTGAGGGGAGAACGAGGGGAGCGAAGAGCGACGGATCTCAGGGATTCAGCGGACCAACCCGTTCCGGATGGCGTAGTGGACGAGTTCCGCGTTATTCTTGAGTTGCATCTTCTTGAGCAAGCGGGTGCGGTGTGTGCTCACGGTCTTGACGCTCACCCCCAGCTCCTCGGCGATCTTGGTGAGCGTCTTGCCAGCCGCGATCATACACAGGACCTGGAACTCGCGATCGGACAGGACCTCGTGGCGGGGCTTCCTCGGGTCGCTCCCCAGGTCGGAGACGAGTTTCTCCGCCAGAGAGGGACTGACATACCGGCCTCCGCTGGCCACCCGATTGATGGCGCTGACCAGTTGATCCGGGGCGCTCTCTTTGGTGAGAAAGCCGGCGGCCCCCGCCTTCAAGACCCGTACGGCATACTGATCCTCTGCATGCATGGTGAGCACGAGGACAGGAAGCTCGGGGTACTCGCTCTTGATCTGCTGAAGGACGATCAGGCCGCTGGGATCCGGAAGCGAGATGTCGAGCACGACCACATCCCACTGTCCCGTTCGGATCTTCTGCAGGGCTTCCGCCCCACTACTCGCCTCCCCCGTCACGACCAGGTCGGGGGTCTCCGCCAGGATCTGCTTTAGTCCCTGGCGCACGATCGCATGGTCGTCGATGACGAGAATCTTGATCATGGGGGGGCTCCGGACAGACCTGCCTCCTTTTTGCCGAGGGGGATGTGGACGCTGACGACGGTCCCCCTGCCCTGGATCCCGCGGATGTGGACGGCTCCTCCCCACGGCAGGACCCGTTCTCGCATGCCCATCAACCCCAGCGATTTTGGATCGGCCACGGCCTCCTCCGGAATGCCTCGCCCGTCATCTCGGACCTCTAGGCACAGAGCCGCCCCCACCTGTGTCAGGCTGAGGTCGATTCGCGTGGCGTTGGCGTGCCGTGCCACATTCGTCAGGGCTTCCTGGCAGATGCGAAAGAGCGTCGTGGCCCGCGCGGGGTCCACTACGATATCCTCGGGGCTTCTCGTGAACGCACACGCGACACCCGTACGCTCTTGGAACTCGCGCACGTGCCACTCCAGCGCGGCGACGAGACCCAGGTCATCCAGGACGCGAGGCCTGAGTTCGGTCGCGATCCTGCGGATGGCCTGGACCGTCGTGTCGATGAGGTGGGCCATCTGGTCGGCCTTGTCTTGCACGGGCTTCTGATCCGCCGGCAGGCGCTGGCGGATCCAGGCCAAGGCGATCTTGAGGGCGGTCAGGGCCTGCCCGAGCTCGTCGTGGGTCTCGCGGGCGATGCGGATTCGCTCCTCCTCCAGCATGGAGAGCAGGCGGGTCGAGAGGGCGTGCAACTGCTCTTGCGATCTGCGCAAGTGGTCCTCGGCCTTGTGCCGTTCGGCGATCTGCTCTTGCAGGATCTCGATGGCCTGTGACAGCTCGACGGTTCGCTCCTGCACCCCGCGTTCCAGCTCTTCGTGCGCCCTTCGAAGTGCTGCGTCCGCGTGCTTGCGCTCGGTGATGTCGCGGAGGACAGCCAGGACGGCCGGCTCTCCCTTGTGCGTGATGGCCACGGATGAGGCCTGAACCGTCCGGATGTCACCATCCGCCCTTCGGATCCTGTACTCGTAGACGCTGGCCCCGGGATCGCTTCGCTGTCGCGCCAGCATTCGCTCCTTGACCAGCGGTGCGTCGTCAGGCACGATGAACTGCTCGAAGGAGCTTCCGAGGGCCTGGGACATGTCGTTAAGGCCGTGGAGGGCGAGGAAGGCCTTGTTGGCAAAGACCGGTGTGGTGTCCACGGTGATGACGATGGCATCCCCGACGTTCTCGACGACAGCGCGGTAGTGCTCCTCACTCTCTTTCAGCGACCGTTCGGCCCGCCTCCGCTCGGTGATATCGTGAGCGAGAGCCAGTGCGGCACGCCTTCCCGCAAAGGAGACGGTGTGCGAGGTCAATTCCACCTCGAGGAGCGTTCCGTCCTTTGTGAGGTGCCTCCACGTCCCTGCGCGGTCGAGACCGTGGGTGGGCCTCGAGATACCCTCGAGGAGTGCGGGAGTATCCTCCGGGGGGCTGATGTCTTTCAGGGTCATGGCTAAGAATTCTTCGCCGGAGTATCCGTAGTGCTGAATCGCCGCATCGTTCACGGCGAGAAAGTGGAGGGTTTCGAGGTCGGTGATCCACATCGGGTGTGGGTTGTTTTCAAACAACAATTGGAATTGTGTTGCTGATTCCCGTAGCATCTCCTCTGTCCACGGGCTGTCTGGCAGCGTCCCGACTCGGGAGATCGGCGTTTTCGCAGTCATAGTCGAGGTGCCCTCTCGAATTGGCCCATCGTCACCCTCTCCTGACGGGCCCTTAGTATCCTCTGCCGCCCAGAGGCTGTCAAGTGAGTGACCTCCCTTCTATTCCCACCCCGTTTTGACGGTCTCGGTCGCAGGAGAGGCACTGGTCGGTCGTGGTCAGGGGCTGACGGGCCTGAGGCGAAAACATCTTTTATTTTCAACGGTTAAGCCGTATCATACCGAAAGGGATGGAGGAGCCCCATGAGGTCAAATGGAAGGAGGTCTACGAACTCCTCGAGGCGACGACGGACCGATGCGAGGATGTCGCCGATGTGGTGGAGGGGATTGCGTTGAAGCGTCGGGTGCTTGGGTTCTGACGGGTGAGGAAGGATGTCTCACCAGGTCCGCGTGCTGTTCGTTTGCACAGGGAATTCGGCCCGCAGCCAGATGGCCGAGGCGTTTGCGCGGCACTACGGAGAAGGACAGGTGGAGGCGTCAAGCTGCGGGATCAACCCGAAGGGGCTCCATCCCCTCACGGTGAAGGTGATGAGCGAGAGTGGGATCGACGTCTCCTATCAGGCATCGAAGGCCTTGACTGATGAGATACTCCGCAAGGCCGATTACGTGGTCACCGTCTGCGGCTACGCCGATGAACACTGTCCGGCCCTCCCCTCACACGTCCGCAAGCTCCACTGGCCCATCGACGATCCCGCCATCCTGAGCGGCCGGGCACCCGAGGAAGCCCTCGCCGCCTTCCGCCGGGCCCGCGATGAGCTCGAATCGCGGGTCCGCGACCTCTTGTCCACGCTTGGACGCTAGTGATCAGTGATTAGTGGTAGCTGTTCGCAACACCTAACACCTAGCACCCAAAAACCTGACACCCTGCCAAGAGCCGACAGCTCTTCTTTTCGGTCATCGGCCATCGGTCGTCGGTCATCGAATCCATCGCGAAAGCCATCCGCGGTTCCGTGCCACCCACCGGTAGCACCGGTCGGCGAGCCACATGCCTCCCGGAATGCGGAAAGGAAGGGTCGTCAGGGCGGCGCCAGGGAGCCTGGCCAGGGTCTCGCGGACAGCGGCGGCGCCCGTGAAGACCTCCCCCCGCTCGTCGAGCAGGTGGAGCTCGTCAAGACACCGCGCGCGCGATACGCCAGGGAAGCGTGCCTCGAGGCTCGGCTCCTGAAGAGCGACCAGTTCGAGCCGCCCCGCCCGATCACGCCGGTGGACCCACCGGGCGAAGCGCCGTCAGAGACCTCAGTCGCCGTCGTACACGACCACGGCTTTAGGGTCGGCCAACGCGGGCTCCCCTCTCACCGGTACGGCGCACACGACGCCATCCCCAGAACGCGAGGGCCAAAAAGAGAAACAGGACAGGAAACAAGACATAGTCCAGGTACGGGATGAGGAGGGCGAGCCCGACCAAACCGAGCACCCAGGGAAGCAGCGGGGTGAAACAACAGATCGCGGTGACGATCGTACCCCATATTCCCGTCTTGAATGCTTTTCCGTTTGCCACTCCATTTCCCTATTGGATCTTTTCCAGCGCGTAGGTCCCGTACGCGTACGTCACACGCTGCTTCACCCCGTGGCATTCGATGATGTCACCCGGCCTGACATCGTCAGGCAGAATGATTGTTTCCTCGCCGACAGCGCAGCTCGCCTTCTTCACCGGGATCACGGACCAGCTTCCGTCTTTTTCGCTCGCCCGGAGCGAGAGGCCCGCTCAATTTGGGCAGTCGACGATGTCTCCGCTGCAGGTCCCGACCGGGAGCTCGATCTGCTGCCCGCAGCCATTGCAAAATGTTCTGGGCACGGCTCCTCTCCGGTTGAGCGGCGCTCTTCGGTGCTAACTCAGCCCAAGGAGGCGCTCGATCTTGCCCCGGTCAAAGCCGACGATCACCTCGCCATCGATGACCGTGACCGGAGTCGCGCGCACCCCGAGCTTCAGCAGCTCCTCCAGCGCCTGCTGATCCTCCCGGATGTTCTTCGCGGTAAACTGGATGCCCTTTTGAGAAAGAAACTCTTTCTCCTGGTCGCAGGCGCTTCATCCGGGCTGGCTATAGACGATCACCTGCTTCGCCATGACCTCCTCCTCCCTTATCTCGCATTCGCCTCCGCCAAGAGTGAGCCGAAGATCTCCCGGCCCGCCTCAAAGGCTTCGAGCAGCGAGAGGACAAGGCCGGGGGGTTGCCCGTTCACCTTCCGCCAGGTCTCAAGGTGGTCAGAGGTACAGAAGAAGCTGATGTTCGGACAACGGGACTCCGCGACGGAACAGTAGTCGCCTTCTGATGTTGGAAACCACACGACGATTTCGGAAGGGAGGTGTCGCGTGAGCTGTTCAGGTCGTGCCTGAATCTCCACCGGCGACCCGCAGTGGGCGCATCGGGACGAGATCCTGGTATCCTCGTTCAGCATCGCGGTTATCCCCAGGGCGTCCACCGCGCAGAGGGCAAAAACCTCTCGACCACCGAGATGGACGCGATGTGGTGTCGGGATCGACGAGAAAGGGTAGGCGGCCAGAACAATCTCTCCCGTGGCATCCACGACGAGCAGGTCCATAGCCGCGAGCCGGCCAAGGATCTCGCGGATGGGATCAGACGGGATTTCACATCGCTCCGCAAGGATACTGACCGTTGGAGTCACGCCCAAAGCAAGGATCGAGAGGACGCGCCGCCGGATTCTGTCCTCTTGGGCGTTGAGGCGAGCGGCCCTCAATCGGTCCGCCACGGTCCTTATGCCATCAGGCAGCGGCACTTCGATCCTCCGGTTCAGGGCGGTGGATGGAACCTAACGGTCCCGCCCTATTCGCGTGCAGGCCCAGAGGTGCTCGGCATTTCCGGCCACCATGTCGCGGGCCAGCTCCAGGATCTTCCGCACCCGCCGGTCCGCCACGCGGTAATACCGGTTTCGGCCCTGGCGGGAGGCGGTGACATACCCGCACCAGCTTAAGCACGCCAGATGACTGGACACGCGGCCCTGGGGTACGCCGAGCGCCTTGACGAGTTCTGTCACGGTGCAATCACGCTGAAGGAGCAGTTCGAGGATTTTGAGTCGCGTCGGATCGCCGAGCCCACGGAAGAATTTAGCCTTGAGTTGAAGCTGCTCAACCTCTTGCGCCGGGAGCCGTTTGGTCAATGTCGATATTCTCCTTTCGTAGTTATATACGAATATTCGTATTTTAAGTTATACTCCGCATGGCTGTCAAGGGGAAAGGGTGGAACAGTTCCCCCGCAACGGCAAAACGCCTTGACAGGGGTGGGCACCGGGAATATAAGCCCTGAGCAGAGCAGGGGAACCGTGAGTCGGAGCCGTGTCTGAAGGATCCCCTGGAGGGAAAGCGGGTCCATGACAAAGGAATCGAAGCGGCAAAGGAAGCAAGAGGCGAAGGCGCGGCGGGCCGAAGAGCGACGGCGTGAGGATTGGCGTCGGCAAATCATGCGGCTCGCTACATTGGCTGTCCTGCTCCTTGCTCTTGGCTACGGTGGCTATTGGGCCTATGGCAGGATCACGGCGCGGGTCACCTGGCAGGAATTTCCCAGTCTGGGGAACGCCCATATTTCGAGCCCATCGGTACCCCATATTCCGTACAACAGCGATCCGCCGACCTCCGGCCCTCACACCCCCCACCTCGCGAAGTGGGGCATTCATGACCGACCGGTTCCTAAAGAGGAACAGGTCCACAATCTCGAGGATGGCGGGGTCATCATTCAGTACAACTGCCCCGACGGCTGCCCGGATTTAGTCGAGAAGCTGAAAGCGATTGCGCAGCGGTACGAGCGCCTGATCCTTGCGCCCTACCCCGGTATGGACAAACAGATTGCGCTGACGGCCTGGCGGCGCCTCGACAAGTTCAACGAGTTCGACGAGCAGCGCATCGTACGCTTCATCGACGCCCACATCGGCATCGACCACCACCCCCGCTAAGCCAGGGCCGCTTCCGGGAAGTCATCCGTTGCTAGTGCCGTTCCAACTTGCTGAGCCTAATTTGATCATCGTACGGTTGTTGCAACGGTCGTGGTGTGGCAAAGGAGTTGACACAAATAGTTGGAACGGCACTAGTGCACGAAGCCGGTCCAAAGGGCCAGGGCGAAGGAAAGAACCGTCAGTCCGATTGCCCCCATCGCCGCGAGGTGTTCGGCACCGCGTTCCTGCTGACGGTCCTTGTGGCCGAGGATCGTCGCTGTCAGGTATCCCCCCACGAAGCCGCCTGCGTGGGCGTAATTGTTCACCCCGGCCATCAAGAAGCCCATAATAAAGAGGACGAGTGCCCACTGCCCATACTGGCGAAGGATCGCCACCCCGAACGTCCCTCCCCGGCTGCGCCCATAGCAGACCATGGCGCCGAGGAGCCCAAAGATCGAACCCGAGGCGCCGATGGTGAACGCCACGCCGACCCAATTGGACACCACGAAGCCGAGCACCCCCGCCCCTGTGAAGATCACGATGAGCCGGGAGCGGCCGTACAGCTCCTCGACGGCCGGAGCAAGCTGGTGGATCCACAGCACGTTGAAGAGAAGGTGCAGAAGGCTCCCGTGCAGATAGATGGCGGTGAAGAGGGTCCACCAGCGCCCGAAACCCCAGGCGTAGGCACCGGTCATGCCGAGGGCGTCCAGCGCCCTGGCGCTCGGCGCAAGGAAATCGAACGGTCCCCTCGGGCCGAGAGCAGGCAGAGGATCAAGGAGCAGCGACGCGACATAGGCGGCAATGCAGATCCCGGTGACAACGCGCCCAAAGCTTGCTTCGCCGAGCAGACGCCCTACAGCCGGGCCAAAGCCCCACAGCCCCGGGTTTCGCCGTCCACAGTAAAAGCAGGCGGCCGCATCCACGCTATTGAGTTTCCCACAGGACGGGCAGATGCTTGCGCCGTCTTTCTTCCGGAACACCGCTGGACCCCCATCATACAACGGAGATCTCGTGACCATCATTTATACCGTGGCTCCGCCATTCGGTCCATCACTTTGGACTACAGAGAGTTCTTGGCTTGGGCACTGGCCTTTAGCTCACGCTCCGCTCGCCTGGCGTAAGAGCGTGCGGTAGCCGTGTTCTGTGGGGCGGAGCCAAAAGAGGATCGCGAGGGTGAGGCCTGACAGGACGACGAAATCGTGGAGCAAGCCTGAGAGAAGGAAGAGGACCAGTCCATAAATGGCTATGGCGTCCGCCAGGGCGAACATGATGATGTGCCAGGTCGCGATCGATTGCGCCAAGGCCCTGGCGCGCTGGCGGAGGGCCTGGGGGGTGAGAAACTGCGCCCGAATCCTGCCGATCACACCAAAGTTTCCGACGGCGGCAAGCCACAATAGAATCCGAAGGAAGGGGAGAGGGCCCACGACGCCCTCCTTCGGAATGAAATCTTGTGAGAGCATCAGGAGGACAAAGAGTCCGTAGGTGAGCACGGCTCCGGCCATGGCCGCGTGGACGATGCGAAGGTGCCGGAAGGTACTCTCCGGGTCAAGAGCTCCTCTGGATTGCGGGATCGGCCCCATCGTCTCCCCCCACGGGTCCCGAGATCGTACGCAGAGGGAAGCCAAGCAGTTTTTGTGCCAGGTCGCTTGGGGATTCCGAGGGATTGCGTCCCTACCGTTCGAGGAGGGCCAGGATGCGCTCGAGCCGTGCGGCGGAATCGTCGAGGCCCCCAGGGCGATTGCGGCGTTGCCAAAGTTTCCGGTGCCGACCGATCAGCGTCCGGAGTTCCTCGCCGAGTTCGTTCCGCGATCGTGCGGGGAGGGCGCTCATGGGCGTGCCGAGGCCGATCCGCAGACGGACCGTCCCGAGGCGACAGGCCAGCCGGAGCATATCGGCCACCCAGCGAAACTCTTCCAGGATGGTCTCAGCATCCGGCCGCGCCATGAGAGCGTCACTGAGCGGCGCCATCACCTCGTCAATGTAGGCGCGCGTCTCTTCCAGGCGTTCGATGGTGAGCCGCTGGAGGGCCTGGTGGGGCCGGTCTCGATCGGCGAATATCAACAAGTGGAATGGAGCCGAGCCGTTGTGGAGGGGGACCCTCGTATGCAGATACGCGTTGCCGAGATTGTACGCCAGCCGTCCCATCACGCCGCCCTGATCCGCGAAGGCGTGCAGACCGAGCAGGGCCGGGATGTCCAGCCGGCCGTGATCGGCGGTCGCGCTGTTCCAACTGAAGGCCGCCCCCGCGACAAATCCGAGGTAGCTGACGGGAAGCGGTTGCAGGTGCCCGTTGTCCCCCCAGTCGGTCGTGAGGACGCCGATCGCTCCGGTAACCCGGCCGGCAATCACGGCGTTGCTGACATTGGCGAGGGTGTTTGCCGTCCGCCCGGCCAGGCTGTTCCAACTGCTCGTTCCCGGACAGACGTAGAACCGGAGCCCGGCATCGGCGAAGAGGCGTCCGTGCTCGGCAAAGGGATGATTGGCCTCGTAGCCCCACTCGAGTGCGATGGCGTCTTTGGGAAGCCTGCCAACGAGCGCGGGCCGATCCCGGATCATGTCGGCCCAAAACTGCATGGTCCTCCCCCGTCGGGTCACCAACCGGTGGATCTGCTCCAGAAACTCGAGATAGACCCCCTCGACCCCACGTTCGGCGCAGACGGCGGCGGAACGCCCCTGCCCGAGATCGAGGGTCTCGTCGAGGCCCACATTGAACTGGCGGCTGCTGAAGTGAGGCAACAGTTGATCGTAGAGATCAGAGAGAAGCGCGAGGCTGCCGGGGTCAACGGGGCAGAGACCGTAGGGCTCTGGGCTCGGGCTGAAGGGATGGACCAGGCCCTCGGGACATTCGGCCAGGCGACGGTAGGGTTCGTGGATCAGCCACCGGTGCATGTGGCCGAGACTGTTCTGATTGGGCACGAGTTCCACGTAGCGGTCCCGACAGACGGCGTCTAACGCCTCGATCTCGTCACCGGTCAAGGGGCTCGCATGTTGCCAGACGACCTCGTGTCCCCCATAGGCAAAGGTGTGCTCCATGTAGAGCTGCATCTGGTTGATCTTCCAACTGGCCAAGAGGTCCACGAGATCGAATAACGTCTCCATCGTGGGGACCTTGTCCCGGCTCACGTCGAGCAGCACACCGCGGTGGGGGAAGTCGGGCCAGTCCGTGATGTGGCATCCTGGCAGCCCCATTGGTTCTTTCGGGGTTCGTGGTGCATGAAGGCGAATGAGCTGGATCAGCGTGCAGATGCCGTAGAAGAGCCCGGCCTCATCGGCTCCGACAACTGTGACGCCCGTGTCGTCGATGGTGAGCGTGTAGCTCTGCGGTCGCGAGAGGACGTTCGGGTCGAGGCGGAGTCTGATTGAAGCCTCGGGCTGGCGCGGCTTCTCTCTACCGGTTGCGCCCCACCGGGGGCGGCAGCCGCAAGACTTGAGCGCCGCTGCCAGCCGATCGGCTGCGGCACGCGGCCCGGGCGAGGCCGGTGAGACATCGACCTCCGGCTCGCGCGGGAGAGTAAAGTGACTGCCGGTCGGCTCAACAGACTGGGGTTTGGGAAGCAGGAGGGAGAGTCGACTGTTCATGGGCAGGGTCGGTCGCTAGGACGTCGACGATAGATGGTTGGTGGTCGGTGATCAGTGCGTGGTGTTCCCAACACCTGACACCCAACACCCAAGACCTGACCGGCTGCCTGCCGAGGGCTAGCCAGTTTGGGCCTCGTCAAAGACGAGATCGCCGTGCTTCTTGATGTAGTCGACGACCCCCCCCTCCTGGAGGATCGTGAGCATCACAGGCGGGATCCGTCCGGTTGTGAGCTCCTGCTGCCGGGTGCGGTTGCGGACCACCCCGTGCTTCAAGTCAATTTCGACCTCATCCCCGTGGGCGATCTGGTCGGTGTCCACGGTCAGGGCCG
>JAHFDE010000049.1 GCA_023249165.1 Candidatus Methylomirabilota bacterium
CACGTGGGTGTAGCGCTCTAATGACCACGTTCCGGTTAACGGCCTCTGCGGAGTCAAGCGCGTCTCTGAGGGCTTTGGCGCGATGCGGCGGCGACCTTGACACACTCCGCCGCCCCATGTTAGCTTTAGCTTCGCTGCTTTAGCGGAAGCCTGCCAACAAGAAGGGCGGACGGCGCTGACGGTTTCAGTTGGGCGATCGTCGCCCCGTTTTCGCGTTCCGAGCGCATAACGGAGGAGGCAATGGCGAGCAAGGGACAGCCTGAACGCCCTATGGCGGGGCACCGGATCCAGTTCAAGGATGGGCGTCTCCAGGTTCCCGATGACCCCCTCATTCCCTTCATCGAGGGGGACGGGACCGGCCCCGACATCTGGCGGGCGAGTGTGCGGGTCATCGACGCCGCCGTCGCGAAAGCCTTCGGCGGCCGCAAGCGAATCGTGTGGAAGGAGATTTTGGCCGGCGAGAAGGCGTTTCAGCAGACCGGGGAGTGGCTCCCGCAGGCCACGGTGGAGGCCATCCGGGAGCACGTGGTCGCCATCAAGGGGCCGCTGACCACGCCGGTGGGGGGCGGCATCCGCAGCCTCAACGTCGCGCTCCGGCAGATCCTGGATCTGTTCGCCTGTGTCCGGCCGGTCCGCTACTTCAAAGGGACGCCGAGCCCGGTGAAACACCCGGAAAAGATGGACGTGGTGATCTTCCGGGAGAACACCGAGGATGTCTACGCCGGGATCGAGTGGCAGCAGGGCACCCCGGAGGCCCGGAAGGTCATCGCCTTCCTGACCCAGGAGATGGGGGCCAAGCTCCGGCCCGACTCCGGGATCGGGATCAAGCCGATCAGTGTCACCGGCACCAAGCAGCTCGTCCGGATGGCGATTCAGTATGCCCTGGCCCGCAAGCGCAAGAGCGTGACGCTCGTGCACAAGGGCAACATCATGAAGTACACGGAGGGGGCGTTTCGGGACTGGGGCTACGAGCTGGCCCGCGAGGAATTTCCCCACGTCACCGTCACGGAGGACGACCTCTGGGCCACATACAAGGGCCGGGCCCCCGAGGGGGTGGTGGTGATCAAGGATCGGATCGCGGACAGCATGTTCCAGCAGATCCTCACCCGGACCGACGAGTATGACATCCTCGCGACCCCCAACCTGAACGGGGATTACCTCTCGGACGCCACGGCGGCGCAAGTGGGGGGGCTCGGGATCGCGCCGGGGGCCAACATCGGCATCCCGACCGCGCTCTTTGAGGCAACCCACGGCACCGCCCCGAAATACGCGGGCCAGGACAAGGTGAACCCCGGGGCGGTCATCCTCGCCGGGGCCATGATGCTCGAGCACCTCGGCTGGCAGCCGGCGGCCGACCGCATCTACCATGGGCTCGAGCAGTCTATCGAGCAGAAGCGGGTGACCTATGACTTCGCCCGCCTCATGCAAGGGGCCACCGAGCTGAAGTGCTCCCAGTTTGCAGATGCCATCATCGAAAACATGGGCTAGAGCGTCCGATGTCCGCAGTCCGATGTCCGACGTCGGGATCAGATCCGTGACTTTGACTTCGGACGCCGGACTTCGGACGTTGGACTGTGAGGGGGAATCATGCGGCCAAAGGTGACTGTGGTAGGGGCGGGGAACGTCGGGGCCTCGGTGGCCCAGTACACCGTTGAGCGGGAGCTGGCGGATGTGGTCCTCGTGGATATCGTCGAGGGGCTCCCGCAGGGCAAGGCCCTCGATCTGCTACAAACCGGACCGATCCACCGGTACGACGCTCGCTTGAGCGGGAGCAACGAGTATAATCCGACGGCGGGTTCCGATATTGTCGTCATCACCGCTGGCCTTGCGCGCAAACCGGGGATGACGCGGGATGATCTCCTCTTCAAGAATGCCGAGATTGTGGGGGCAGTGGTCGATCAGGTGGCCCCGCGCTCCCCCAATGCGATCCTCATCGTCGTCTCCAATCCGCTGGACGCCATGACCTATCTGACCTGGAAGCGGAGCGGCTTCCCGAAGGAGCGGGTCGTCGGGATGGCAGGGATCCTCGACTCCGCGCGCTTCCGGACCTTCATTGCCATGGAGCTCGAGGTCTCTGTGGAGAATGTGTCTGCCTTTGTCCTCGGCGGGCATGGGGACACCATGGTTCCACTGCCGCGCTACTCGACGGTCGCGGGGATCCCGATCACCGAGCTTCTGCGCAAGGAGCGGATCGATGCCATCGTCCAGCGGACACGCGACGGGGGCGCAGAGATTGTCAACCTCCTGAAGACCGGCGGGGCCTTTTATGCCCCCGGAGCCGCGGTTACGGAAATGATCGAGGCGATCCTGAAGGACAAGAAGAAGATCCTTCCCTGCTGTGCCCACCTGAACGGCGAGTACGGTGTGAAGGGGCTCTTCGTGGGGGTCCCCGTCAAGCTCGGTCGGGGCGGCATCGAGCAGATCATCGAGATCAGCTTGACCCCCGAGGAGCAAACGGCCCTTGATAAATCGGCCGCCGCCGTTCGCGAGCTGGTGGAGAAATTGAAACTGTAGAGAGACTCTGGACGGCCGGTGAGGGGACGTATGGCGCTGGTGCATGATGTACTGATCATCGGGGGTGGGGGAGCGGGGTTGCGCGCCGCGATCGCGGCGGCCGAGCTGGATCCGCGGCTTGACATCGCCGTTGTCTCCAAGGTCTACCCGATGCGGAGCCACACGGTGTCCGCCGAGGGCGGAGCGGCGGCGGTCATCAAGCCGGGAGACAGCCTGGATGCCCATGCCTACGACACCATTTCGGGGGGCGACTGGCTCTCTGACCAGGATGCCGTGGAGGCCTTCGTCAGGGAAGCCCCCGCCGAGATGCTGCAGCTCGAGCACTGGGGCTGCCCCTGGAGCCGGGAGCCGGATGGCCATGTGGCCGTTCGCCCCTTCGGGGGGATGAAGCTCGAACGCACCTGGTTCGCCGCCGATAAGACGGGCTTTCACATGCTCCACGCCCTGTTTCAGACCACGCTGAAGTACGACAGCATTCGACGGTACGATGAATGGTTTGTGACCAAGATCCTGGTGGATGAGGGTCGCTGCCAGGGCGTAGTAGCCATTGAGGTGGCCACGGGAAGGATCCAGGCCGTCCTGGCGAAAGCGGTCATCCTCTGCACGGGGGGCTGCGGCAAAGTCTTCCCGTACACCACGAACGCCAGCATCAAGAACGGCGATGGCATGGCGCTCGCCTACCGCGCAGGCGCGCCGCTCAAGGATATGGAGTTTGTCCAGTACCATCCCACGGGGCTTCCCTTTACCGGCATCCTGATCACCGAGGCGACACGCTCCGAGGGTGGATGGCTGCTGAACAAAGATGGGTACCGGTATCTCCAGGATTACGACCTGGGCAAACCCGAGCCCAAACCGGTGTTTCGCTCCATGGAGCTGGGCCCCCGCGACCGGTTGTCGCAGGCCTTCGTCAAAGAGCAGGAGAAGGGGCGCACGCTCGTCGGGCCGTATGGGCATTATGTCCATCTGGACATCCGCCATCTCGGACAGAAGTTGATCGACAAGAAGCTTCCTTTCGTTCGGGAACTCTGCCTCAAGTATGAGAATATCGATCCGGTGAAAGAGATGATTCCCGTCCGGCCGGTTGTCCATTACATGATGGGAGGAATACACACGGACATCCACGGAGCCACATCCCTGGCCGGGCTCTTTGCTGCGGGCGAGGTTGCGTGCGTGAGCATCAACGGTGCCAATCGGTTGGGGTCAAACTCGCTCACGGAGCTTTTGGTCTTCGGGGCGCGGGCCGGCACGGCTGCCGCGGCCTTTGCCTCCCAACAGAGAAAGCCGAGCCCGTCGGTCTTGGCCCAGGCCCAAGACGAAGAGAGGCGGCTGGGGGAGAGGTTCCTCCGCAAGACCGGCGGAACGGAAAAAGTTGCCGCCTTGCGCGCCGAGATGCAGAAGACCATGGAAGAAAGTGCGGGCATCTACCGGACAGCTTCCGTCCTCGAAGAGGCGGCCCGGAAGCTCCGAAAACTGCAAGAGAGATTCCACGACGTGTCGCTGGAGGATCGCAGCTACACCTTCAACACCGAATTGATCGCGGTCCTGGAGCTTTCGTATATGCTGGATGTGGCCGAGGCTATCGTCCACTCGGCCTTGCAGCGCAGGGAATCGCGTGGCTCGCACCAACGCACCGATTACCCGAAGAGAGATGACACCCAGTTTCTTGCGCACTCTCTGGCCACCCGTGGAGAAAATGGCTCTCCTCGGATTGAGTACCTTTCGGTCACGATCACCCGTTGGCCGCCAGCCCAACGGGTCTATGGGAGGTAAGGCTATGCCTCCGAGCGTGACGCTCGCCGTTACGCGCTATCGCCCGGAACAAGAGTCCGAGCCCACCCTCCAGACCTATGAGGTCCCCTTTCGAAAGGACTGGGTGGTCCTGGATGCGTTGAACTACATCAAGGACAACCTGGATGGGTCTCTCTCCTTCCGCTGGTCATGTCGGATGGGCGTCTGCGGCAGTTGCGGGATGATGGTCAACGGATCACCCAAACTCACCTGCGCGGCCTTCCTTTCTGATTACCTCCCCGGCCCCATCCGGGTGGAGCCGCTGAACTATTTCCCCATCATCCGCGATCTCGTAGTGGACATGACCGACTTTATGCACAAGCTCAAGAAGGTGAAACCCTGGATCATCCGCGCACAGGAGAAGCCGCTGGCGGACGGCGAGTACCTCCAGACCCCCGACCAACTCGAGATGTATAAGCAGTTCAGTATGTGCATCAACTGCATGCTCTGTTACTCTGCCTGCCCCGTCTACGGATTGGAGCAGAGCTTCATCGGTCCGGCGGCCATCGCGCTGGCCCAGCGCTACAACCTGGACTCGCGGGATGAGGCGGCGCGGGAGCGGCTTGAGATTCTTTCTGAGCACGACGGCATGTGGCAGTGTACCTTCGTGGGCGAATGTTCGAAGGTGTGCCCCAAGAACGTGGATCCGGCGGGGGCCATCCAGCAGCTCAAGCTTGTCGGCGCGGTCGACTGGTTTAGATTCCTCCTCCCGTGGGGGACGAGATGAGTCCCGGAACGCAGTACACCCCATATCATCCCAAGTGGTACCGGCGCCGGATGTCGGTCTGGTGGTGGTTGCAGAACCGGTCCTACGTCTATTTCGTTCTTCGGGAACTCACGAGCGTCTTTGTGGGCCTCTGCGCCCTCCTCTTGCTGTGGCACCTCCGAGCCCTGGTGCAAGGCCCGGAGGCGCACGCGCACTTCCTCGCCCAGATGCGAAGACCCTTCTTCGTCGGCCTCAACGGCGTCGGTCTGCTTTTCATCCTCTTCCATACCATTACGTGGTTCAACCTTACGCCCAAGGCGATGGTCGTGCGCTTGGGGGGGAAGCGGGTGCCCGATTGGACCATCGCCGGCCTGAATTACGTCGCCTGGGTGCTGCTCTCCGTGGCCGTGGCCGTCGTCTTGCTGCGAGGATAAGCAATGCGACCCATCACACCGTTTCTGTGGACCTTGTTTGGGGCAGGGGGGACGATCGCAGCACTGCTCTTCCCCGTCCATCTCGTGCTGAGCGGGTTGGCCTTTCCGTTGGGGGCGCTGGAAGCCCCCAGCTACGATGTCCTGTACGGCCTGGTGCGGCATCCCGTCACACGGCTGTATCTCTTGGTCGTCATTACCCTTCCGCTGTTCCACTGGGCCCATCGGTTCCGCTATACGCTCTACGATGTCCTGCAGTTGAAACACCTCTATCGCCTCATCGCGGTGCTGTGCTACAGTGCCGCCCTTCTCGGAAGCGCCGTAGCGGCCTACACGGTGTGGCGTATTCCCTAGTGCCGTTCCAACGCTTCTCCCTGAGACAGAGATGTGCGATGATAGGACTGGAACGGACCCTGTCCGTGTTCAATGCCCCGCTACCTCGATGGGCATTGACGACGTATAATAATATATGCAGGGCGTAATGGCAGGGGAGGACCGGCGATGAATTATCGGGACGAATTTGGCGCCAAGCGTACCCTCGAGGGCATGGGTGGCACCCTTGCTTACTTTGATATCAACGCCCTCGAGAAGCGGGGGATTGCCCGCGTCTCAACGCTCCCCTTCTCGATCAAGGTCATGCTGGAGAGCATCCTGCGCAACGTGGACGACTACCAGGTGCTGCCCGGGGATGTAGAGGCCCTCGCCCGTTGGCAGCCAGAGCCCGGGGAGATCAACGTGCCCCTGCTGCTGGCCCGGGTGGTTCTCCAGGACTTCACCGGCGTGCCGGTGGCCGTGGACCTGGCAGCCATGCGGAGCGCCATGGCCCGCCTGGGGGCCGACCCCAAGCGGATCAACCCCCTCGTCCCCGCGGACCTGGTGATCGACCACTCGGTCCAGGTGGACGTCTTCGGGACGCGCGACGCCTTCCGCACCAACGTGGAGAAAGAGTATGAACGCAACCACGAGCGGTACACGCTGCTCAAGTGGGCGCAGAGGTCGCTCGCCAATTTCCGGGTGGTCCCACCCGGGGCCGGGATTGTCCACCAGGTGAATCTGGAGTACCTCGCCAAGGTGGTCATGACCCAGCGAAGGAATGGGGAGACCTACGCCTTTCCCGACACCCTGGTGGGGACCGACTCGCACACCACCATGATCAACGGCCTGGGGGTGCTGGGCTGGGGTGTGGGTGGCATAGAGGCCGAGGCGGTGATGGTGGGACAGCCCTACTATATGCTGGCCCCCAAGGTGGTGGGCTTCAAGCTCACGGGGGAGCTACCCGAGGGTGCCACGGCCACCGACCTCGTCCTGACCGTGACCCAGATCCTGCGCCGGCAAGGGGTGGTGGACAAGTTTGTGGAGTTCTACGGCCCGGGTCTCCGCAAGCTCTCGGTGGCAGACCGGGCCACCATCGCCAACATGTCTCCCGAATACGGAGCCACCATGGGCTTCTTCCCGGTGGACGAGGAGACGTTAGCCTATCTTCGCCTCACGGGGCGGGACCCCGCGCTGGTAGATTTGGTCGAGCGGTACACCAAGGCCGTGGGGCTATTCTTTAGGGACGGGGCACCGGAGCCCCTCTTCTCCACGACTCTGCAGCTCGAGATGTCCACCGTGGAGCCCAGCCTGGCAGGGCCGAAGCGCCCCCAGGACCGGGTGCCTCTGAAGGAGGCGAAGAGCAGCTTCCTCGAGCACCGGATGAGACCCCTCAAGGAACGGGGCTTCGGACTAAAAGAGGAGGAGCTCCAGAAGCGGGTCAGCGTGAAGCGAGACAGCGAAACGTTTGACGTCGCCCATGGCTCGGTGGTTATTGCGGCCATCACCTCGTGCACCAACACCTCCAACCCTTCGGTGATGCTCGGGGCCGGGCTCTTGGCGAAGAACGCTTTGGAGGCGGGTCTCCGCGTCCAGCCTTGGGTGAAGACCTCCTTAGCCCCGGGCTCCAAGGTCGTCACCGACTACCTTCAGGCCTCGGGATTGATGCCCTCCTTGGAGGCCCTCCGCTTCCACCTGGTGGGATATGGCTGCACCACGTGCATCGGTAACTCGGGCCCCCTGCCGGAGGACATCGGCAAAGCCGTCGATCAGGGAAATCTGGTCGGCGTGGCTGTCCTCTCCGGAAACCGGAACTTTGAAGGGCGTATCCATCCGCAGGTGAAGGCCAACTACTTGGCCTCGCCCATGCTGGTCGTGGCGTACGCCCTCGCCGGGCGGATTGACATTGACTTCGGCATCGAGCCGGTCGGCTATGGCCCCAGCGGCAAGCCTGTCTCCCTCAAGGACATCTGGCCGACCCAGGAACAGATCCGGGAGGCGATCCGAAAGACCCTGGACCCCAAGATGTTCAAGGAAGAGTACGGTAGAGTGTTCGACGGGGATGAGCATTGGAAGACCCTGCCCGCCTCTGAGACCGAGCTGTACACCTGGGACCGCGACTCGACCTACATTCAGGAACCCCCCTTCTTCCAGGACCTGACGCTCGAACCCGCGCCCGTTCGAGATATCCGCGGGGCCCGGGTGCTGGCGGTCGTGGGCGACTCTGTCACCACCGACCATATCTCTCCTGCCGGCTCCTTCTCGGCCAACAGCCCTGCGGGCCAGTACCTGATCAGCAAAGGGGTCTCGCCGAAGGACTTCAACTCTTATGGCTCCCGCCGCGGCAACCACGAAGTCATGATGCGGGGCACCTTCGCCAACATACGGTTGAAGAACCTCCTCCTCGACGGGGTGGAGGGGTGGGACACCCTGAAGTTCCCCGAAGGGAAACAGATGAGCATCTTTGACGCTGCGATGGAGTATAAGGCGGAGGGCACTCCCCTGATCATCTTTGCCGGCAAGGAGTACGGCTCGGGCTCGAGCCGCGACTGGGCCGCCAAGGGGCCCTATCTTCTAGGGGTCAGGGCGGTCATCGCCGAGTCCTTTGAGCGGATCCACCGCTCCAACCTGGTGGGCATGGGTGTGCTGCCCCTGCAGTTTAAGCCGGAGGAGAGCGTGCAAACGCTGGGCCTGGCCGGCCGAGAGGTGCACGACATTCTGGGCTTGGAGGAAGGTCTTCGGCCGGGGAAGGAGCTCATCGTCGTGGCCCGGCGGGAGGACGGGGGTGAGGTGCGGTTTACGGCCATCGCCCGGGTGGATACCCCCGTGGAAGTGGACTATTACAAACACGGTGGCATTCTTCAGACCGTCCTGCGTCGCCTCGTGAAGGCGCCCAAGGAGGGTCAGGCGGGTAGTCCAGCCCGGTGATGGAGAAGCCACACCATGTTGTCATCATCGGCGGCGGCTTTGGGGGGCTGTATGCGGCGAAATCGCTGAAACGGGCGCCGGTGCGGGTCACGGTCCTCGATCGCCGCAACTTCCACCTCTTTCAGCCGCTTCTGTATCAGGTAGCGACGGGGACCCTTTCGCCTGCCAACATCGCCGCACCCCTCAGGGCCATTCTCAAGCGCCAGGAAAACGTCAGAGTGCTTTTGGGCGAGGCGATCGACATCGATGTGTCGAACCGTCGGGTGGTGCTGAGTGATGGCGAGCTGAGCTACGATACCCTGATCGTCGCCGCCGGCGTGCGGCATCACTACTTCGGTCGCGACGAATGGGAGAGACTGGCGCCCGGGCTGAAAACGATCGAAGATGCGACGGAGATGCGGCGACGCATCCTGTTGGCGTTTGAGGCCGCCGAGCGTGAAGGTGATCCTGGGGAGCTCCGGGCCTGGTTGACTTTTGTCGTTGTCGGCGGGGGTCCCACGGGAGTTGAGCTGGCCGGTGCGGTGGGGGAGATCGCCAGACACACGCTCAAGCACGACTTCCGGGCCATCAATCCCGCTGACGCCCGGATTGTGCTGGTGGAGGGAATGGACCGGGTTTTGCCCCCGTATCCTCCAACCCTCTCGGCGAGAGCTGAAGCGGGGCTCAACCGGTTGGGTGTGACTGTCCAGACCGGTGCGATGGTGACCGACATTGACGCGGATGCGGTGACCATCCGGTGTGGTGAGCGGCGTGAGCGGATCCCTACCCGAACGGTCCTGTGGGCGGCCGGTGTTCAGGCGTCCACCCTGGGCGGCGTCCTCGCGTCTGCCACCGGGGCAGCCGTTGACCGCGTCGGCCGCGTGGTGGTGGAGCCGGATCTGAGTGTCGCCGCGCACCCGGAGGTCTTCGTGATCGGCGACCTGGCCCATTTCAGCCATCACACCGGTACGCCGCTCCCGGGCGTGGCGCCGGTGGCCATGCAGCAGGGCCGATACGTGGCCACCCTGATCATGCGCCGGCTTCGGGGGGAGACCATGCCCCCCTTCCGGTACAGAGACTATGGGAGCATGGCCACGATTGGGAGGGCCGAGGCGGTGGCCGACCTGGGTTGGGTCCAATTCTCCGGCTTTTTTGCCTGGCTGGCCTGGCTGTTCATTCATTTGATCCACCTGGTGCAGTTCCAGAACCGGTTGCTCGTGCTGATCCAGTGGGCGTGGAACTATTTTACCTGGAACCGCTATGCCCGACTCATCACGGGGAAGAACCCACTGCCATTGCTACGCTGAGGAACCAGCAGAGCCTATTCTGCCCGGTGAACGCCGCCCATCAGGTCTCAGGTCTTGATGTTTTCTGGGTTTGCGGTAAAATCGGCGCCACCTCTTTGATGGTGAAGCATGGCCCCTTGAGGTGCAGGTGAAGATTCACGAGTATCAGGCCAAGGCGATTCTGAGGGACGGCGGCGTGCCGGTGCCGACGGGCGAGGTGGCCGACACGCCGGCTGCCGCCAGGGCCATTGCAGAGCGCCTCGGCGGCCGCGTGGTGGTCAAGGCCCAGGTCCACGCGGGGGGTCGGGGGAAGGCCGGGGGGATCAAGCTTGCCGACGATCCCGGCGGGACGGAGGCCGCCGCCCGGGCCATTCTCGGCATGAGGCTCAAGACCCCCCAGACCCCGCCCGAGGGGATCGAGGTCCGGAAGGTGCTCGTCGAGGAGGCCTCGAGCGTCGCCCGGGAGCTCTACCTCTCGGTGACTCTCGATCGGGCCCGCGCCAGCCATGTGGTCATGGCGTCGGAGGCAGGCGGCATGGAGATCGAAGAGGTCGCCGCCCGACACCCCGAGAAGATCATTCGCGAGTGGGCGCACCCGGCCCTTGACCTCCAGGACTTTCAGGCGCGCCGCGTGGCGTTCGGCATCGGGCTCGCCGGCGAGCAGTTCAAGCAGGGGGTCGGGCTGATCCGAAATCTCTTCAGGCTCTATCTCGCGAAAGATTGCTCGCTGGCAGAGATCAACCCCCTGGTGGTGACGAAGGATGGGCGGATCCTCGCTCTGGACGCAAAGCTGAACTTTGACGACAACGCGCTCTACCGCCACGCGGATGTGGCGGCCCTCCGGGACATTCACGAGGAGGACCCCCTCGACGTCGAGGCCTCGAAGTTTAACCTGAACTACATCAGGCTCACCGGCAACGTCGGGTGCATGGTGAACGGCGCGGGGCTCGCCATGGCCACCATGGACATCATCAAGCTGGCCGGTGGGGAACCGGCCAATTTCCTCGACGTCGGCGGCGGGGCCTCCGCCGAGCAGATCGAAAACGCCTTCCGTATCCTGTCGTCTGACCCGAGCGTGAAGGCGGTCTTCATCAACATCTTCGGCGGCATTCTCCGCTGCGACCGTCTGGCAGAGGGGATGATTGCCGCCGTGAAGAAGCTCGGGTTGCGGCTGCCGGTTGTGGTGCGGATGGAAGGCACCAACGTCGAACTGGGCAAGAAGATGTTGGCAGAATCAGGACTCAGCCTCGTTACGGCAGAGGACATGGCCGATGGGGCGCAGAAAGCCGTCGCGCTTGCCAGAAGGGTTCAGAGTTCATAGTTCAGGATTCATGGTCAGAATTTGGATTCGGTCCAGTTCGATGAACCATGAACCATTCACCATGAACGAACATGAGCATCTTGGTTGACAAGTCGACGCGGGCCGTCGTGCAGGGGATCACCGGCCGGGAGGGGGCGTTCCACGCGACGCGCTGCAAGGAGTACGGCACCACCGTCGTCGGGGGTGTCACGCCAGGGAAGGGGGGGACCACCCATGACGGGTTTCCCGTCTGGAATACGGTCGTCGAAGCGACGGCGCAGGAATGGGCGAATTGCTCCCTGATTTTCGTGCCGCCTCCCGCGGCCGCCGACGCGATCATGGAGGCAGCCGCTGCGGGCATTTCCGTCATCGTCTGCATCACGGAGGGCGTTCCCGCCGCCGACATGGTTCGAGTGCGGGAGTTCCTTGCCTCGACCGGGAGCCGGCTGATCGGCCCGAATTGCCCTGGCGTGATCACCCCCGGGCAAGCCAAGGTCGGGATCATGCCGGGCCACATTCACCGCGAGGGCCAGGTCGGGGTCGTCTCCCGGAGCGGCACGCTCACCTACGAGGTGGTCCACCAGCTCACGAGGCGCGGGATCGGCCAGTCCACATGCGTGGGGATCGGCGGCGATCCTGTGGCTGGCACCAGCTTCGTGGACGCGCTCCGGCTGTTTAACGATGACCCCGAGACGCGCGCGGTCATGCTGATCGGGGAGATTGGGGGAACGGCCGAGGAGGAGGCGGCGGCCTTCGTCAAGGCCCACATGCAGAAACCGGTGATCGGGCATGTGGCGGGGATGACGGCCCCGCCCGGCCGGCGGATGGGACATGCGGGGGCCATCATCGCGGGCGGCAAGGGAACGGCGGCAGAGAAGGTGAAGGCCATGGAGGCGGCGGGGATCCACGTCTGTCGGTCTCCGGCTGAGATGGGGGCCATGGTCGAAAAGGTCCTCCGGGCCGGTTAGTGCCGTTCCAACTTATGGCGCCGAACACCGGCAAGGCCCGTTCCGACCAGGAACGGGCCAAGGGAGCCAGCAGGCCTGATCTTGGCGTCGGAACACCTCGATTGGGTCATATGGGGCCATGTTGGAACGGCATTAGCTCCGCAAGGAATTCCAGGGGGCTCTTCCGTGTGGTCACGGGGCCCCGAGATGAGGCCACCTGCTTGCCAGGTGGTTTTTCTTTCGAAACAGGGGGCGTACATGGAGCGGACACTCGCCATCATCAAACCGGATGCGGTCGCGCGCGGGAAGATCGGCGAAATCATCCGCCGGTTCGAGAAAGCGGGACTCCGGATCTCTGCCCTCAAGATGGTACACCTGGACAAGAGGCAGGCAGAGGAGTTTTACCATGTCCACCGGGCACGCCCCTTTTTTGACAGTTTGACCACCTTCATGGCTTCAGGACCCGTGGCGGTCCTCGTCTTGGAGGGCGAGACGGCCATCTCGACCCTCCGCGCCATCATGGGCGCTACGGACCCCGCTCGGGCATCCCCGGGGACCATTCGGCGAGATCTGGGGACAAGCATTGAACAGAATACAGTCCACGGGTCCGATTCGCCAGAGTCAGCGGCATTCGAGGTCCCTTATTTTTTCCAGGGGCCTGAGACTTTCGATTACGTCCGTGTGGATCGCCATAAGGGCGGGGACGGCCCCTCCTCCTGAGACCATTTCGGCGCATAGAATGCTGTTGCGTTGCGGGTTTATCCGACGGATTGGGCGGTTTTTCGCTTGACATCTGTGGGTCCCCCCAGTATAATTCGCCGACTTATGGGGTGAAGCTGGATGTTCGTCGACATCGCCCAGATCCCCGCAGAGGGTCTGGACGTCCAGTTTCGCGGGACCGAGGACTTTCTGGACCCCTCAGGGGAGCGCGTTCATCTTCTCCGGCCGGTCGAGGCCGCGCTGCATTTCTGCCGGAACCCAACCGGGGTCCTTGTGCGGGGGCAGATCTCCTCTGACCTTCAGCTCCATTGCAGTCGGTGCTTCGAGCTGTTTACCCTCCAAGTCCGTGAGGGGTTTGAGGTACAGTATCGCGGCCCTCTCGGGGCGGAGGTGGGGGAGGAGCACGAGCTGGGGCACGAGGAACTCGATGTGGACTTTCTCGACGGCTCGCGAATCAGCGTGGAAGGGCTTGTGCGGGAAAATGTTCTGCTCACACTGCCTGTGCAAGCTCTCTGCCACGACGAATGTCGGGGGCTGTGTCCCCAGTGCGGCATCAACCTGAACCGGGAGACCTGCCCGTGTTCCTCC
>JAHFDE010000050.1 GCA_023249165.1 Candidatus Methylomirabilota bacterium
CTTGTGCGGGAAAATGTTCTGCTCACACTGCCTGTGCAAGCTCTCTGCCACGACGAATGTCGGGGGCTGTGTCCCCAGTGCGGCATCAACCTGAACCGGGAGACCTGCCCGTGTTCCTCCACCGCCATCGATCCCCGGTGGAGAAGCTTGGAATCGCTGCGCTAGCGAGAGAGGATCATGGGGCTCCCGAAGCGTCGCCATTCGAACGCGCGAACCCGGAAACGGCGGGCACACGATGCCCTTTCCCTGCCTGCGGTGGGGTTCTGCCCCCACTGCCGCGAGAGGATGCTCCCCCATCGGGTCTGTCCCAACTGTGGCCACTACCGGGGCCGCGAGGTGATCAAGCGGGAAGAGACATAGGAAAGGAGCCCTCACCGTCCCCGGACGGCGAGGCAGGATGGAACGCACGCCCTTGTGGCTGTCCCACCGGGGTCGAGTGACCGTAGCCCTTGACGCCATGGGTGGGGATGGCGGAGTCGCCGTGACCGTGGAGGGAGCGGTCGCGGCGGCACGGGAGTTCGGGCTTTGCGTTGTCCTCGTCGGAATCGAAGACGAGGTCGCCCGGGAGCTCTCCCGATTCGACACACGCGGGGTGAACATCCGCATCCGGCATGCACCGGAGGTGGTCGAGATGCACGAGTCCCCTTCGGTGGCGCTCCGGAAAAAGAAGGATTCATCCATCCGGGTGGCGATAGACCTGGTCAGAGAAGGCGAGGCGGAGGCCATGGTGAGCGCCGGAAACACCGGGGCGGTCATGGCGACCGGCCTGGTCGTTCTTGGCCCTCTGGCGGGCGTGGAGCGGCCCGCCATTGCCGCCCAGATTCCCACGCTGGGCGGGCATGCGATTCTCCTGGATGTGGGGGCGAACGTGGATTGCAAGCCCCGCCATCTGGTTCAGTTTGCCATCATGGGAACGGTGTACGCCCGGAAGATGCTCGGAAAGGGGAATCCTCGAGTCGGCCTCCTGAGCATCGGAGAGGAAGAGACCAAGGGGAACGAGTTGACCAAAGAGGCCTTCCGGTCCCTCGAGGAGGTGCCCGAGGTGGACTTCATCGGCAATGTGGAGGGGGTCGATGTCTTCAACGGGAAGGCCGATGTGGTAGTCTGCGACGGGTTCACGGGGAATGTCGCGCTCAAGATGGGGGAGAGTGCAGCCGAGATGTTAATCACCCTCTTCAAGAGAGAGCTGAGCCAGGACCTGCTCGGGAAGGCGGGGCTGTTCCTGCTGCGCGGATTGCTGGAGCGTTTCCGGCGGCGGATCGATTACACCGAGTACGGCGGGGCCCCGCTCCTGGGTGTCAACGGGGTGGTGGTCATCAGTCACGGGCGATCCACGGCCAAGGCTATCAAGAACGGCGTGCGCGTGGCTGGCGAGTGCGTCAAGAACCGGATGCTCGAGAGCATCCGGGAAGGGATCGCCCAAAACTAGTGCCGTTCCAACTCTTTTCGCCAAAGCGAGGCAGTTTCCCATGCAGTATAGCTACGTGCTCTTGAGCGAACGAGACTATCGATTCTATACGGGCTGCACCGACGACCTGCGGAAACGCGTCCGTGAGCGACTGGATGGATTCCTGCTAGGAAGTGGGCACAACAAGTTGGAACGGTACTAGGGGAGGAGTCATGGAGCGCAGCCGAATTCTCGGCACGGGATCAGCGGTGCCATCCCGGATCGTGCGCAATGCGGACCTGGAAAAGCTGGTGGACACGAGCGATGAGTGGGTGACGTCCCGGACCGGAATCTCCGAACGCCGCGTCTGCAGCGCGGGGGAGGATACCGCCACCCTGGCGGAGGAGGCAGCCGAGAAGGCTCTGGAGGCCGCCGCGCTCGACCCCATGGATCTCGATCTCATCCTGGTGGCGACCATCACCCCGGCCATGCCGTTCCCGGCCACAGCCTGTCTGCTGCAGGATGGCCTGGGTGCCCGACGCGCTGCGGCGCTTGATGTCTCGGCGGCCTGTTCAGGATTCATCTATGGTCTTGCCGTGGCGGATAACTTCATCCGCACCGGGATGTATCGGACTGTGCTCCTGGTCGGATCCGAAACCCTCTCTATCCTGACGGATTGGAGCGACCGAAATACGTGTGTCCTCTTTGGTGACGGGGCGGGGGCGGTCGTCCTGCAGGGTCAGCGGGGGGAACGGGGGGTGCTCTCAACCCACCTGTACTCTGATGGATCGCAGTGGGGACTTCTCATGGCGCCCGGAGGAGGATCCCGGCACCCTGTCAGCCCGGAAGTCCTCGAGCAGCGTCTCAACACCATCAAGATGCCGAACGGCAATGAGGTCTTCCGGACAGCCGTCCGGGCGATGGAGGATGCCTGCGTCTCGGCCTTAAAACACAACCATCTCGAGGTCACTGACGTCGACGTGGTCGTTCCTCATCAGGCCAACGCTCGGATCATTCAGGCCCTCGCCCATCGGCTCTCCCTTCGTCCAGAGAAGGTCATCGCGAACATCGCTCGGTACGGCAATACCTCGGCCGCCTCCGTCCCGTTGGCCCTCGATGAGGCGGTCCGGACGGGAAAGGTTCACGACGGAAACCTGGTCCTCCTGGTGGCGTTTGGAGGGGGTCTTACCTGGGGATCGGCGGCGATCCGGTGGTGAGGGAGACCCAAGCTGCTCACGCAGGGGAGGCTCGGCCGGACGGGGTCGATGGGACGAAGGACGGCATTCATTTTTCCCGGTCAAGGGTCCCAATATGTTGGCATGGGTCGCGAGCTGGCGGAAAACTTTCCGGCCGCGCGGGCCCTTATGGCGGCGGGGAGTGAGGCTCTCGGGGTCGATCTGCAGGCGCTCTGCTTCAAGGGCCCGGAGGAGACCCTGAGCCTGACGGCGAACACCCAGCCGGCGGTACTCACGGTGGGTGCCATGGCCTGGGCGGTGGTGCACGAGCACGGGGTCCGCCCAGACTTTGTGGCCGGGCATAGCCTGGGGGAATACACGGCCCTGGTGGCTGCCGGGTCTTTGAGCTTTGGGGATGCGCTGCGGACGGTCCGGCGCCGGGGCGAGTTGATGCAGGAGGCGGTCGCCGTCGGGGCCGGCGCGATGGCGGCCGTCATTGGTCTCGGTCCTGACGCGGTCGCAGAGATATGCCGTGAGGTCGCCCAGGGTGATGTGGTGGAGGTGGCGAATCTGAATGCGCCCATGCAGACCGTCGTCGCCGGGCATACCGCTGCGGTAGATCGGGTAGGCGCGACCGCGCGGGCCAGAGGGGCAAAGCGGGTCCTCCTCCTCCCCGTGAGCGCCCCGTTTCACTCGAGCCTCATGCGGCCGATCGCGATGGCATTCGCGACCGTCCTGGGCGGCCTCGATATCCGTGACCCTCGCATTCCATTCATCGCCGGCCGTGACGCGCAGCCCAAACGGACCGCGGGTGAGGTCATCCAGAGCCTGATCGAGCAACTGGACAATCCCGTGCGTTGGGTCGAGGTCGTCCGCCGCCTGACAGGAGAAGGGGTCGAGACCTTTATCGAGCTCGGTCCTGGGAAGGTCCTCTCGGGCCTGATCAAGCGGATCGATGAAACGGTGCAGGTCTACCACATCGAGGACCGGGAGAGCCTGGAAGAGACGCTGGCGGCGGCAGCACTGGCATGACCCTGCACGGAAAGGTGGCCGTTGTCACTGGGGGATCGCGGGGGATCGGTCGAGCGGTGGCCTGCGCATTGGCCCGGGAGGGCGCGGCACTGACGCTGTGTGCCCGGGACCGTGTTGCCCTCGAGAAGGCTGCAGCAGAACTTGAGGCGTCAGGGGCTCAGGTCTTGGCCATCCAGGCCGATGTGGCCCAGGCGCCCCAGGTCGAGCAGGTGGTCGAAGGCTGTCTTGAGCGGTTCGGGTCGGTGGACATCCTGGTGAACAATGCCGGAATCACCCGGGATAACCTTTTGCTGCGGATGAAGGATGAAGAATGGGAGGCGGTGCTGAGCACCAACCTGAAGGGGGTCTTTCATTGTACACGGGCTGTCCTCCGACCGATGCTGAAGCAGCGGGGAGGGCGCATTATCAATCTCACCTCGGTGGTAGGGGTCATGGGAAATGCCGGGCAGGCCAACTACGTGGCCGCCAAGGCGGGGATCATCGGTCTGACGAAGGCGGCCGCCAAGGAGGTGGCCTCTCGGGGAATCACCGTCAACGCCGTCGCCCCCGGATTCATTGAAACCGATATGACGCACGCCTTGGACCCGGGGCGCCAGGAAGAGATACGCTCCAAGATTCCTCTGGGGCGATTCGGCACGCCCGAGGAAGTGGCGGAGCTGGTTGTTTTCCTGGCCTCGGATCGCGCGGCGTACATCACGGGTCAGGTCCTCCATATCAACGGGGGCTTGTGGATGTGACGCACCGGGTGTGCTCGTTTTCGCTGGAGGTGGGGAGGTGAGTGGGACCGTGGATGTCGCAGAGAAAGTCAAGAAGATCATTGTAGAGCAGCTCGGCGTTGATGAAGCGGAGGTGACCCCTGACGCCTCCTTCGTTGAGGATCTGGGGGCTGACTCGTTGGATACCGTCGAATTGATCATGGTGCTGGAAGAGGAGTTCGGGATTGAAATCCCGGACGAGGATGCGGAGAAGATCGTTCACGTCAAGGATGCCGTACAGTATATCAAGGATCGTATCTGAGCGAGGGGGCAGCCCAGCTCGCGGGGAGATGTGATGAGGCGTGTCGTGGTGACGGGGGTGGGAGTTGTCTCTCCCATCGGCATCGGCGTTGATCGCTTTTGGAGGGCCCTCGTGAGCGGCACCTCGGGAGTGAGGCGGATCACGACCTTTGACCCCACCGATCACGACTGTCAGATCGCAGCGGAATTGAAGGACTTCGATCCGCTGCAGTGGATCGAGAAGAAAGAGGTCCGCAAGATGGATCTCTTCGTCCAGTACGCGGTGGCAGCGGCCATGATGGCGGTCGAGGATAGCCAGCTGAAGGTGGCCGAGGAGAGGCCAGATCGGATCGGGGTGCTGGTGGGGACGGGGATGGGCGGGATCCCGATGCTCGTGGAACAGCACCGGATCCTCCTGGAAAAGGGGCCGGGCCGGGTGAGTCCGTTCTTCATCCCCGGCATCATTACCAACATGGCGTCAGGGCGCATCTCCATGCAGGTCGGGGCCAAAGGCCCCAACTCCTGCGTCTCCACGGCCTGTGCCACGGGGAATCATGCCATTGGAGATTCCTTCCGCATCATCCAGCGGGGGGAAGCGGACATCATGCTGGCCGGGGGGACTGAGGCAGTGATCGCCCCCTTGTGCGTCGCCGGGTTCAGCAACTGTAAGGCCCTCTCGACCCGGAACAACGAACCCGAACGGGCCAGCCGTCCCTTCGATAAAGAGCGGGACGGCTTTGTCATGGGCGAGGGTGCCGCGGTGCTGATCCTGGAGGCGTTAGACCACGCCCTCGACCGCGGGGCGACGATCTATGCGGAGGTGATCGGATACGCGATGAGCGCGGATGCCTATCACGTCACCGCTCCGGCTCCCGGAGGAGAGGGGGCAGCACAGTCGATGCAGGGAGCCCTCCGGGATGCCGGCCTTGCTCCGGAGGCGGTGGACTATATCAATGCCCACGGGACCTCCACGCCCTACAATGACGCCAATGAGACATTGGCGATCAAACGCGTCTTCGGGGAGCACGCGTATCGGCTGGCGGTCAGCTCCATCAAATCGATGATCGGGCATACGCTGGGGGCCGCCGGGGCGATTGAGGCGGCAGCGACGGTCTTGTCGCTGACGCATGGGATCCTCCCCCCGACGATCAACTACGAATACCCCGACCCCGACTGCGACCTGGACTACGTTCCGAACAAGGCACGGGAGGTTCTGATCCGGGTCGCCCTCAACAACTCCTTCGGCTTCGGGGGAACGAACGCTACGACGGCCTTCCGCCGTTACGACGGGTAGGCAGCGCGAACCCCCTTCCCCCTCTGGATCAATTCCGCGGTCCGGCTTCTCGGTGACCCCCGCTCGACTACCGTGTTCTCTCACCGGGCCTGTCCCCATGATCCCGGCCGACCTTCGTCCTCATAGGCGAGGAAGGTGATCGTCGGAGGGGCGGCCGACTGCGCTGCTAAGGTTCGCAGGGTGGCGGAGAAGAGATCGATCACCGCTTGAGCCCTCGTGTCCGGTGAGTCAGGCACGACGATGCGGACGTCTCGGGCGCGCAGATCGTGGAGGAGGCTCTGGAGGTGTCTCGCGGCCGACTGGAGCGTCGAAGGGTTGACCCCTGCCCGCGGCCCGAGCCCGAGCACCAGGATCTTTTCGACCTGAAACTTGCCAGAGGGGTGGAAGAGGGCGGCGCTCCCCAAGTCACCCGTGAACTTCCCGTCCACCGCGAGCCGAGACACGGCCCCCGCGAGGTACCAGTCGACCTTCCCGAGGGTGTGCCTGGGCACGGGGACATCCTGGTAATGGAACAGGACCAGCACCTCCCCGCGAATTTCTTCGACGGGGTCAACGGGTGGGGGGGTCATCGTTCGGCGGCTTCCAGCAGAGGGGGGCGGGTGATGGCGCGGATCCGATCCAGGATCCCGTTGACGAACCGGCTGGAGTCCTCGCTGCCATACTGCTTGGCGATCTCGATGGCCTCGTTGAGGATGACCTTTTCCGGGATGTCCTTGCGGAAGAGGAGCTCGTAGGTTGCCACACGGAGGATGTTGCGGTCCACCAGGGCGATCCGTGAGAACTGCCAATGCTCGGCGTGGCTGGCAATGAGAGTGTCGATCTCTTCGCGATGCGCGGCGGTTCCCGCGACGAGTTCCTCGGCGAAGGCCTGGACTTCGGGCGGGCAGGGATGATCCGCCCAGTAGGCACGGAAGACCTCCGAAAGATTCTCGGACCGAAACTCAAGCTGGTAGAGGATGCTCAGGGCAGCCTCACGCGCGCGTCGCCGCTTACCCATCCGATCCCCTTCGCCCGCGGTCCTCACCGTGCTCCTTGTCCAGTTGAGCAAAGAGATGGGCCATCTCGATGGCGGCCAGGGCCGCCTCAAATCCCTTGTTGCCGAGTTTGGTGCCCGCCCGCTCGATTGCCTGCTCGATGGTATCGGCGGTGATGACGCCGAAGATGGTCGGCACGCCGGTTTTCAGCGCGGTGGCCGCGACACCCCTGGCGGCCTCGCCCGCGACATAGTCGAAGTGCCGGGTGGCACCCCGGATGACCGCCCCCAGGCAGATGACCGCATCGTACCGGTGCATGGAGGCCAGACGCTCCGCAGTCACCGGGATCTCGAAGGCGCCGGGCACCTTGACCACATCGATCTTATCCGGATCCGCCCCGTGGCGCACGAGGGCGTCCAAGGCTCCCTCGAGGAGCTTGGTCGTGATGAATTCGTTGAAACGGCTGAGGACGATGGCGAAGGAAAATCCCTGGGCCGACAGGTGTCCTTCGAAATGCCGTGACATGATTCCTCCGTAGCCTAACCGTGTCCCCCGCTGATTCGGTGGAGCAGGTGACCCAGCTTCTCCTGCTTGGCTGCCAGGTAGTCTCGGTTTTCCGGAACCGGCGGGACCTCCAGGGGGACGCGCTCGACGATGCGAAGCCCGTATCCCTCGAGGCCCACGATCTTGCCGGGATTGTTGGTGAGGAGGCGCATCGTGCTCACCCCGAGATCGACCAGAACCTGAGCGCCGATCCCGTAATCGCGGAGATCCGCCTTGAAGCCCAGCTTCTCGTTCGCCTCCACCGTGTCATACCCCTGATCCTGCAGTTCATAGGCCCGGAATTTGTCGGCGAGTCCGATACCCCGGCCCTCCTGGCGCATGTAGAGGAACACGCCTCCGCCTTCCGCGGCAATCAGGGCTAACGCCCGGTCCATCTGTGGGCCGCAATCACAACGCAGAGAGCCAAAGACATCGCCGGTCAGGCATTCGGAATGCACTCGGACCAGCACCGCATCGGCCGGGGTGATGTCCCCCAGGGTCAGGGCCAGGTGTTGATCGTTGCCGACCAGGCTCTGGTAGAGGAGGGCTCGGAAGGTCCCGTGACGCGTGGGGACGGTGGCCGCCGCACCCCGACGGACCAGCTTTTCGCGCCGCATCCGGAACGTAATCAGGTCCTGCACCGTGATCGCGCGAAGACCGTGGCGCCTGGCAAACTCAAAGAGCTGGGGAACCCGCGCCATGCTCCCGTCCTCGTTCATGATCTCGCAAATCACCCCGGCGGGGTAGAGTCCCGCGAGCCGGCTCAGATCCAGCGCCGCTTCAGTCTGGCCAGCCCGGGCGAGGACGCCCCCTTCGCGTGCCCGAAGGGGAAAGATGTGGCCGGGCACGGCCAGGTCCTCTGGTCTCGTCTTCGGGTCCACGAGGGCCCGGATGGTCGTGGCCCTGTCCTGGGCTGAGACTCCGCTGGTGATGCCCCGCCGGGCCTCGACGGAGACGCAGAAGGCGGTTTCGTAGAGCGAGGTATTCTCCGAGACCATCAGGGGGATCTCCAGCTCATCGAGGCGCCCACCCGGAAGGGAGACACAGATGAGGCCGCGCCCTTCTCTGGCCATGAAGTTGATGGCCTCCGGGGTGACGCGCTCGGCGGCCATCGTCAGGTCCCCTTCGTTTTCCCGGTCCTCGTCATCGACGACGATCACCATCCGCCCGTCTCGGATCTCTTTGATGGCGCTTTCGATGCTGTCAAAGGCCATGGATGTCTCCCGTCCCGATCTACGCGAACCCCTGCTCGCGGAGGAGTTGGGTGGTCAGGGGAGATCGGTCCCGCATGATCTGGCTGGTGAGCAGCCGTTCGAGATAGCGACTCAATACATCTACTTCTACATTGACGAGACTGCCGGGTCCCTTCCACCCGAGGGTCGTGATCGCCAGCGTATGGGGGACCAGGCACACAGAGAAGGTCTCCCGCAAGACCTCGACGAGGGTGAGGCTCACCCCGTCGACGGCGATCGAGCCTTTGGGCGCCAGGGTGATACCCAGGGGAGGGGCAAAGCCGATCCACATCCACGTGGACTCCCCCGCGGGCTGCCGCCGGATGATTTGGCCGACCCCGTCCACGTGCCCGGTCACGAAATGCCCTCCCAGCTGGTCCCCCACCCTGAGCGGCCGCTCCAGATTGACCCGATCTTTCGGCTTCAGATCACCGAGCGTGGTCACCGCGAGGGTCTCGGAGGAGAGGTCCGCGGTGAAGGTGGTCCCGTCGCCCTGCACGACTGTGAGACAGACCCCGTTCACGGCGATGCTCTGTCCAACGGTGAGATCCATCAATTGCGTGGCCGTCTCGATGGTGAGGCGCGCCCCGGCCTCACCGCGCGTGAGGGCGACTACTTTTCCCTGAGTCTCCACGATGCCGGTAAACATCTCGCTACGGCGCCCACGGGGAGGCCGGGTCGCTCAGGTAGCCCTCGAGGACGCAGTCATCCCCAATGCGTTCCACGGTCAGGTGCCTGACGCGAAGGGCATCCGCGAGCTTCTCCACCCCTTCCCCTTGCAGGAGCATCGGTGCCCTGTTGCCGCCAATCAGGACAGGGGCCAGCATCAACATCAGCTTGTCCACGATCCCTACCTCAAGCGCGGAGGTGGTCAATCTTCCCCCTCCCTCGATCATGACCGAAGTGATCTCGCGGCGTCCCAACTCACGGAGCAAGTCGGGGAGGGACACCCCCCCTTCGCCGGGTGGGAGCACCGCAACCTCCGCCCCGTGCTCTTCGAGTGTGCGGAGGCGAGCCCGGGAGATTCGGGGGGAGGTGGCCACGAGCACCGGACGTGACCCGCTCCGCAAGAGCCGTGCCGTAAGGGGAAGGCGGCCTCGACTGTCGACGATCACCCGCAAAGGATCGCGCCCCTCCTGCCCATCCAATCGCGTCGTGAGCATCGGGTCATCTCGCAGGACCGTCCCGATGCCGACCACGACCGCATCCACCACGTTACGGAGCTCGTGGACCCGACGCCTGGCCTGCTCGCCGGTGATCCATTGCGAGTCGCCGGTCCGCGTGGCGAGCTTGCCGTCCAGGCTCATCGCGGCCTTGAGGATGACCAGAGGTTCCCCGGTTCGAGTGTATTTGAAGTATGCTTCGTTCAGACGCACGGCCTCTTCCTCGAGCAGGCCCACCTCGACCAGGATCCCCGCGTCTCGAAGTCTCTGCACGCCACGGCCTGCCACGGCCGGGTTGGGGTCGTACGTGGCTGCGACCACCTTTGCCACGCCGGCCTGAATCAGGGCGTCGGCACAGGGAGGAGTCCTCCCGTAATGGGCACACGGCTCGAGGGTGACGTAGCACGTCGCTCCGGGTGCCGATCCTCCGGCTGCCTTGAGGGCGACCACCTCGGCATGGTCATTCCCGAGAGCGGCGTGGAACCCTTCCCCGATGATCGTGTGATTGCGCACCAGGACGGCCCCGACCATGGGATTCGGGCTCGTCCGTCCCCTTCCCCGCGATGCGAGCGCGAGGGCGCGCTCCATGTATCCTTGATGCACTTCGGGCATGGTCGTCCCGTAACACGCAGATTTTTCAGGAACTTTTGCCCAAGCTAGCACCGGGGGTGAAGGGTGTCAAGGTCAATTGCCGTCGAAGCTGACAGGATGCGGATCAGGTGTCTGCCGTGAAGAGGGCGGCGGCGAAGGCCGAAGCGGAGAAGGGCTGCAGATCCGTAATCCCCTCCCCGAGCCCTACATAGCGGACCGGAATCTGCAGTTCGGTGACAATCCCTACCACCGCTCCGCCCTTCGCCGTGCCGTCCAATTTGGTGAGGATGAGCCCCGTAATGCCGATGGCCTGATGGAACTCCCGTGCTTGGACGGCGGCGTTGAGCCCGGTCGTGGCGTCCAGCATCAGCAAGCTCTCATGGGGGGCCCCAGGAAGATTTTTCGCAACGATCCGCTGGATCTTCTTGAGTTCCTCCATCAGATTCTTTTTGGTGTGGAGCCGGCCGGCGGTGTCAATGAGCAAGAGATCCACACCCCGCGCCTGGGCCGCCTGGAGGGCGTCGAAGACCACGGCGGCTGGATCGCCCCCTGGCTGATGGGCGACGACCTCGGCGCCGGCCCTTTTCCCCCAGATGTGGAGCTGCTCGATGGCGGCCGCCCGGAAGGTGTCACCCGCCGCCAGCAGGACCCGCTGCCCCTCACGAGTCGCCCGATGTGCGAGCTTAGCAATGGTCGTGGTCTTGCCCACCCCGTTCACCCCTGCCGTCAACACGACATGAGGACGGCCCGAGGTGGTGGATGTCTCGGGGACCGAGAGGAGGGCCGCAACCTGCTGCTCCAGGAAGCGGAGAAGCTCCGCAGGGTCGATCATTGAGGGGGGGATGGCGTCCAGGAGGCGCCGGACCGTGGGCATCCCGAGGTCCGCGATGATCAAGGTCTCCTCGAGCTCCTGCAGGAGACTCTCGTCTATACCGGGACGTCCGAGCAACCGAGCGATGCGATCAGCAATCGCTTCTCGGGTCTTGCGGAGGCCGGTGACGAAGGGAGAGAAGAGGGCGGGGTAATCTGCCATGGTGTGATTGCCCGGCCTCGGTCACGGGACGGGTGCGGCGACCGCCTGCTCCATCCGTTGGCCGAGCTGAACCGAGATCAACTTCGAAACCCCCGGCTCCTCCATGGTGATCCCGTAGAGCAGATCGGCCATCTCGATGGTCCGGGGATGGTGAGTCACGATGATGAACTGGGAGGTGGAACCAAGTTCGCGGATGAGGGAGGCGAAGCGATCCACGTTGAGATCATCCAGGGCAGCATCGACCTCGTCCAGCACGACAAAGGGGCTGGGATTCGTCGCCCACAGGGCCATGAGGAGGGCGATGGCCCCGAGGGTCTTCTCGCCGCCCGACAAAAGCGAAAGCGTCGTGGTCCGCTTCCCTGGGATCCGCACCCGGATCTCCACCCCGGGCTCCTCGACCTCGTCCCCGTCGCTCAGGACCAGCTCTGCTTCGCCCCCTCCGAAGAGACGCTGCCAGAAGTGGTTGAGCTGTTCGCTGACGGCAGCCAAGGTCTTCGCGAAGCGTTCGTGTATGGTCCGGTTGATCTCGACGATGCTGGCCTTGAGCGAGGTGACGGAGGCGGTGAGGTCTGCCGCCTGATCCGTCAGGAAGCGGAAACGCTCAGAGAGGGCCTCGTACTCCTCCAGGGCAGCCATGTTGATGGGGCCCATCGTCCCCATCTTCTGGCGGAGCTCTTCTCCTTCTTGGGCGAGGAGCTCCGGGTCCTGCGGGTGCTCTCCCGTCTCGAGACGCTCCCGGAGCGCATCCCCCTCGGGACCCTCCTCTTGCAGGCGCTTGTGGAGCAACGAACGCTCTGTGTGCAAAGCTGCCTTCGTCGCGGCGATCGCGGCGTGCGCCTGCTGGGTCTCGGCGAACTCCCTCCTCGCAGTCTTGAGGGCCTCCTCCTGGACGAGGAGAGCCTGCCGGAGTTGATCCCTCTCCCGCTGGAGTTCCTGGACCGCGTCAGCCTCCTCGGCCTCCTGCTGGTTGAGGAGTGTACCGGAGTGCTGGAGCGTGGCGATCTCCCGGGTGAGTCCGGCCTCCCTGGAGCGATCTGCCTCCTCCTCCCGATGGATCTCCGCCTCACGCGTGCGCTCCCTGGCCAGATCGGCCTCGAGGCGATCCAGGGAGCGGGCGAGGGCCTCTCGGCGTTCCTGGAGAGACGTCGATCGAATCCGGGCCTCGGCCACCTCCCGTTCGCACTCCTGCCGTCGCGTCTGAAGGAGGGTGGCTTGCCGGTCGCGCTCGGCGGTTTCTCGCCTGAGCACCTCCTCCTGCCGATCCGACGCCGCGAGCTTCGTCTGCGCATCCTGCAACACCTTTCCGAGATCGCCGAGTTCCTCGTCGAGGCGCTGGAGCTCCGAAGCCAGGAACGCTGTCTGGCTCCCGAGACGGAAAGCGATCCCGCGCACCTCGGCGAGCGATCGCTCCACCGCGTGGCGGGCCTCCTCCGCCTCTTTGAGGGATTCCTCGTGCCCGCTCAACACCTGCTGGCGATGTGACCGTGTCTCTTGGACCTTTTCCCATTCGCCTTCGACCGCACGTAGCTCTTCGGTCACCCGGGCGATGACGGCGGGAAGCTCCTCGAGCTCTCTGTGCCGACTCAGGAGGCTCCAGGCGATGGTGTTGCCTCCCTGTATGGGGCCTCGTGAACTCAGCACCGCCCCGGATGTCGTGGCGACCCGAACTGGCCCAGGTAGTTTCCGAAGGAGCGTAAGGGCCGTGGGAAGATCCCGGACAATCACCCCGTCTCCCAAGAGGCCGCGGAGGAGGGGCTGCAGTTCTGCCGGTCCTTTCACGAACTCCAGGGCCAATCCAAGGATCTGCTGGGCCACCTCGGGCTCAAGGGAGGCTCCGGCCTCTTCCAATGCCTTGCGAAGATGCGACGCCTCTTGACGCTGGGCAAGCCATTCCCCCTGGCGCGGCAGCAGCGTAGCCCACCCCGTTCCCTCCTGTTCGAGATAGCGGATCAGGGAGAGGGCGTCGGCTGCGGTCGGAATGAGAAGCCCCTGCTGGAGATCGCCCAGGAGGGCCTCCACGGCCC
>JAHFDE010000176.1 GCA_023249165.1 Candidatus Methylomirabilota bacterium
GAGTAGGCGCGGGCCGACCCTGGCCGGCGTCGTGCCGGACGTCGCGCCTGTCCTGCCGGATCTCCCGACGGTCCCCGCGTATTTCTCGTCGGTCGTCGCGGATCTCACGCCGGTCGTCCCGGATTTCCCTCCGGTCCTCCCGGAGCTCCCCCGGTCCTCTCTGATCTCCTCGCGAGAAGCCCCTTCGCGGACGTCCTCGCGCAGTTCCCGTCTGTCCTCGCGCAGCTCCCGACGGTCCTGTCTAAGCTCCCGGGTGTCTTGCCGGAGCTCTTTCCGATCCCTGGCGATTTCCCTGGCCTCGTCGCGCAGCCGCGGGTGCTCTGCGAGGAACTTGGCCGCGCCTGGGTGGTTCAGCATGAAGTGGGCGGCCCGGGGATGCTTGGCGAGTTTCTCCGCCAATCCCGGGTGCTTTTCCAGAAACTGTTGAAGCCGGGGATGCTTGGCGACCCATTCGGCGAACCGCGCATCCTTCGCCACGTTTTCCGTCGTGACGTCCGATTCTTTGAACCCCGGATGGGCAGGGGTCGCAGGCTGCGTGCCGCTCGGGGTTGACCGCGGGGGTCCCTGCTGCGCCCACGCCGCTGTCACGCCCCAGGCCACGTGTCCTCCAACCAGAAGAGCCAAGGCCATGAAAAACCTGAACTTTCGCATTTCTCGGTTTCCTCCTGATGTTTCCGCCGTGATGACCACCATCCGACGGTTCATCTTGTTGGACGGCGGACGTCACGAAATGTTAAACGGCATGTCAATGTCAATCGAATCGTGCAGTTATGTCGTGGTCTCACCCCCGTCTCGCTCTACAGCCACCGGGAGGGTAAAGGTGAAAGTGCTGCCTTTCCCCTCACCTTCCGATTCGACCCAGGTGCGTCCCCCGTGCATCTCGACGAGACGCCTGATGATGACAAGACCCAGACCCGTTCCTTCGCACTGCGCTCCTGGCGACCCCTCGAGTCTCATGAAGGGCTGGAACAGCTTTGGCTGATCTTCCGGCCGGATCCCGATGCCCGTGTCCGTCACGGCGATTTCGACGAAATCGCCGCGGTATTCATGGTTCATGGTGCATGGTTCATGGTGGGTCTCTTTCTGACCCTGAACCCTGAACCCTGAACTCTGAACCACTCGGGCGGAGATCGTGACGCGCCCACCGGGCGGCGTGAATTTCACCGCGTTGGACAACAGGTTGGTGAGGATCTGTCTGACCCGGGAGGGATCGGCGTACAGGGAGGGAAGCGATTCGCCAACGGCAGACTCGACGACGAGATCGTTCTTACCGGCCTGGTCCCTGATCATCGCGACGGTCTCGGCGATGAGATCGCCGATCCGTACCGGCTTCCGGTGGAGCTCAACCCGTCCCACCTCCACCTTGGAGAGGTCGAGCAGATCATCGATGATCTGGAGAAGGTGGTGGCCGGCGTTGTGAATGTTCTGCACGTGCCGCGCCTGCTTCTCCGTCAGGGGGCCAAAGTGCTGGTCCCGCAAGACCTCGGAAAAACCGATGATGGTGTTCAAGGGAGTCCGGAGTTCGTGGCTCACATTCGCCAGAAACGACGACTTGTGGCGGGAGGCCTCCTCGGCCTCCACCAGGGCCTTTTGGAGGCGGGCATTGGCGGCCTCCACTTCCCTGGTCCGCTCTTCCACCGTGCGCTCCAGGCCCTCGGCGTGGGACTTCACCTGGGTATAGAGGCGGGCGTTCTCGATGGCGGTCGCGGCATGGGCACCGATGGCCGAGAGGAGGTTGAGGTCGTCCTGGTCGAACGGGCGGTCGGTCGGGCCGTTCAACACCTGGATGACGCCAATCATCTTCTCACGGAGCTTGAGAGGGACGCAGAGTGCGGACTTGGTGGTGAACCCGGTGAGATAATCGACCCCCTGATAGAACCGGCCGTCCTGTCGCACATCCGGGACGATGAGTGGACACCCGTGCTGGAAGACCCAGCCGGCGATTCCCTTTCCCGCCTTCAAGCGCCGGCCTTTGAGCGCCTCCCCGTGCTCGCCCGATCCGATGCGAAAGACCAACTCATCCCTTTCGTCATCCTTCAGCAAGAGCGAGCTGGCCTCCACGCCCATCACGGTCTGGATGCGCTCCATGATGAGGCGTAGAAGCTCGTCAAGGTCCAGGGTCGCCGTCAGGAGCGCGGAGACGTCATTCAGGGCCGCGAGCTCCCGAATCCGCAGGAAGAGCGGGGTGACATCGCGAATCACCAAGAGCTGGCCCGCGGCCCATCCTTCCCCGAGAAGATTGGTGATGGTGAGCTGGAGGGTGCTGTCCCGATACGCATAGACGAGCCGCTCCGTGGCCAACCCCTCCTGACGGGCCAGAGCCTTCAGGGCGAGGAGCAAGGGGTCGGTGTCTCGACCATCCAGGATGGTCGGGAGCGCCACCCCCACCAGGTTCCGCTCCTGGCATTGAAAGAGCGCGGCGCAAGCCGGATTGGCGTAGAGGATGCGATGGGAGGAGTCCAGGAAGAGAATCCCTTCACCGAGATTGTGGAAGAGGGCATTGAAGTGGGCGGTGTGGGCGAGCAGCTCGGTGACGATCCGGCGGGGCTGGATCTCTCCGAGACCCCGGATCTGCTCGGCCCAGACAGGAGAAGCGGTTCCATCCTCGAACGCCCGGAGGATCGGGATCAGGTCTTGGAGGATTGCGTCGATATTGCGCTTGGCGACGTAGGCGTCGGCCCTGACGTAGCGGATCCATTTCGCAGACTCGGGGGCCGTCCCGGTGAGCACGATGATCGGGATGGACCGGGATCTGGGATCCTCCTTGAGCTGTTGGCAGACCTCGATCCCGTCCACCTTCGGCATAACGAGATCCAGGACGAGGAAGTCGGGTGCCTCTCTGCGGACTTGATCGAGGGCCTCGATCCCATCGAATGCGGTCAAAACATGATAGCCCCGCTCTTCGAGGGCCTCGTGCAGGAGCCCAACCAGGAGCCGGTCGTCATCGGCCACCAGAACCTTCCGCCGCACTACCGCACCCTCCCGGGCGCCAAAGGCGCACGGCCTCCCCGGCGTCGGCAGCCATTGCACTCTTGCGAAAAGAGAGCATAGCGGCTGCGTTTATGTTATGTAGTCAGGGGATGGTTGCAAGGGGCGTGCCGGGGCGCGCGAAGCGGGGCCGGTCGGACGGAGCGCTCGCCGAAGAGCGTGCAACATGGTATCTTAAGGGCCTCGATCCCGGAGGTAGAGCCGGCGAAGCTCGGCGAAGAACGCGAGCGCCTCCCGGGTGCGATAATCGGGATAGGTCCAGGGGAGGGGCTGGTACGCCCCTTGCTGGTATTTCAGATGCAGGTCCCCAAAGACCCCCTGGTCCAGATAGATCCGGTGGGCGTAATCCTTGGTGCTGGCCAGGACGATTTTCGCCGGGGTAAGATAGCCTGGGTCGACGTTGATCCGGCGCCGCAGGGTCCTCTCGCCGGCGGGGCTGAACTGTCCCTCGATCTGATTGGTCCGATGCTTGATCTCCGGAAGTGTATGCTGGGCGATCAGGCTCTCGGCGGCCACGAAGCGCCGATAAAGGCCGGATCCCATTTCCGTCTCGTAATAATCGGTGAAGGAGAAGGGGAAAACCTCGCTCTTCAGGTCGAGGGGACCGAAGGCTCCACTCAGGGATGATTCGACCGCTGCGAGAAGGTTTTCCGGTGCGAGGATGGCGATGAAGAGCTTGGCGTTTCGTGCCCCCGGAGCTTCTTTCACCGTCGTACCCCCCGTGATGCTCGACCGCGAACAATATATCCTGAAATGTCCCCTCATCCAAATTTTAGTTTCTTGACAGGGCCTTACATGTATGTTATTCATGCTGGACATGAAGGTTTACCTCCGAAGGGGACGAGACCGGATGCGTAAGCTATCTGTGA
>JAHFDE010000177.1 GCA_023249165.1 Candidatus Methylomirabilota bacterium
TTTGGGTCCGCTCGACGAGCCCTCGGAACAGCACGATGAATCCGCCGGGGGCCGCAATGGCGTTCACCGTTGGGTTGTCAACCACTGCCACCCGAAAGGTGTAAGGAGAAGCGGGAAGTGTCCGGGTCAGGGTGAGTGTGATCTCGTCAATCGCCCTGGCAAGGGTCGGATCCGTACACCGCTTTGGAGGGGGCGCGAGGTTTTCGACCACGGCCTCACCGAGGCCCTCTTCCCACGAGGCCGGGACCTGGGATGCGACGATCCCTGCCATAGCCGGGATACCCCAAAGGTACAGGGCTGTCGTGATCCCGATGACGGCTGCCGCCGCGAGCAGGGTCAGCTTGGCGCGCGCCCGGCGGCGGGCGGGGTCGTGGAACCGGGTTGCCAGCTCGGGCGTGACCCGATGCAGTTCGGTCAGGAATGCGGCGTCTGAGACGAGGAGGGCCTCCGGAATCTCGCCGCCTCGCTCGAGACGGACCTCCTCACCCGCGTAGAAGCCCTGGGTCTGTCTGATCTCTGGATACGGCCACCAGAGTGTGCCCGCCTCGGTGGTGACCTCGAGGCCGCTCCGCATGAGGCGGATCACCGCCCGGTGGCGTGCCGCGCTTCGGCCGTCGAGATAGCATCCTTCCCAGTCGGTCTTCATCAGCGATGATCAATCTCCCTTTCGGCGATAACGCGTGTCGGGCTGAAAGGCAGGGCGGTGGTGGGTCTGGGCGCGCCCCTGGAAAGATAATGAGAGCACAGAAGGCCAGGTGCTGTCTACCCGAAGTCGAAGCCGGTGTCCAGATCGAGGAAACTGGCCAGGCCTTCTCCGGTGGCCGAGGCGAGCTGGGCCTCCTGCCTGATCTCTGCTATAGGCAGAGGGCCCTCGAGGGTCAAGTACCGGCAGGTGAACCGGGCGTTGCGGGCCAACACCCATGGCCAGCCGAGGCCCAGGGTCAAGACTAGCAGAAGAAAGTTTCCGAGGGTCAACAAGAGCAGGCGGCCGCCCGTGACGGTGGAGCGAAAGCGGGCATTCCCAAAGCTGGTGTGATCCCAGAAGTAGCGCAGGAGCTTGGCCTGGAACCAGAACCAATACAGACCCAGGGTCGGAAAAAGAAGCAAGAAGGCCAGGATGAAGCTGCCAAAAAGGTCCCGCCCTCGTCCGTCGAAATCGAACTTCTGAGTACCGAAGTAAGAGTGGGAGGTCATGAAGGCGTGTTGCTTGGTCATGAAGAACGGGTAGTACAGCCCCAGGGTGATCATCGAGAGAAACGAGCCCCCGACGAAGATCTTGACAAAGTCCAGGGCCCGACCCCGGAACGAGAACCGGATTCCCCGCCAGGATGTCCGACTCATGCGGTAGCGGCGGGCCCCCACCATGGCGACGGGAACGAACACGAAGCCGATCACGTACGCGGTCGCAAGGGCTCCGGCTTTGACCGCCTCGCTGGCTTCAAAGTACTCCGGTGCGATGACGAGCGCGCCGATGGGCAGGAAGAACACCAACAGCGCCTTCAGGAAGCCCACGAGCAGCTCCTTGCCCGTTCCGTGGTAGGCGAATCGGTCCCCGGCAAACTCGGTCTGGCTCAACAAATAGTTCCGGACCCTCACCTTCCCCCAGAAATAGTAGATCCCCAAGGTGAGGACCGTCAGCAACATATTGACGGTGTGGATGCCAAAGAGCGATCCACCCTTGCCATAGAAGAACAACGTGTGGATCCCGTCTGCGCCACCTTCGACGTGGGGCGGGGGCTCGTAAACAGCAGCGGGAGGGATCCAGGATGGGGGAGATGGCGGACCTTCCTCTTTCAACAATGGTGGAGCGACCTCGGTCCTGTATATCGGCCCTGGTCGGGGCGGCGAAGGAGGGGCTGACCGCGGTGCAGCAGAACTCGTCTGGGGTGGAGGACTCGGTCGCGTCGGAGGAGTCTGTGCAGCAGCCTGAACCGGCGCCCCCGCATCGAGGGGGGTACTGCAGGATTTGCACGTCGGCCGGGGCATCTGCATCAACTTACACTTGGGGCATTTGACGCCGATCACCTGTCAAACCTCCGTGTCCTCACCTGCAAGGCCTGGAAGGCGACTGTCCTGCCCCCTCAGCCGCCGCGGCCTCTGACACCACTACAATATAACCCTACATGCAAGAGTCAGTCCAGGGCTTCTCGCCCGTGCCTTCATGATCCGCTTGACACCTCAACTTCCCCCGTGCGATTTTCTGCACGGGAGGGGATTGCATCTCATGAAGGTGAGCTTCAATTGGTTGCGGGAACTCGTGGAGATTGTGCTGACCCCTGCGGAGCTGGCCGACCGCCTGACCATGGCCGGACTCGAGGTGGAGGGGGTTGAGGAGATCCGACCTGCCTTTACGCAGGTGGTTGTCGGACGCATTCAGGCCATCGATCCACCTCCCCGGGGTGAGAGGGTGAGTCTCTGTCGTGTCGATGTCGGCGGAACGGTCGTCCCGATCCTGTGCGGCGCGCCTAATAGGGCAGTCGGTGCGCGAGTGGCTGTGGCGCTGCCGGGAGCGGAGTTGCCAGACGGGCAACACATTCAGGAGGCGCTCATCGGAGGAGAACGATCGGTCGGCATGCTCTGCTCTGAGAAAGAGTTGGGCCTCGGGGAGGATGGCACGGGTCTACTCATTCTCGACGAGACGGCGACCCCGGGGCTCGATCTCGCCCAGGCCTTGAGGCTGCACGACCACATCCTGGAGGTCGCCGTCACCGCGAATCGGGGGGACTGTCTCTCCCATTGGGGCATGGCGCGGGAGGTGGCTGCGCTGACGGGGGCGACCCTTCGCCTCAAGGCCGTCAGGCCCCGAGAGGGGACAACGTCGATACAGGACCTCACCGCGGTGACCGTACAGGCGGCCGATCTCTGCCCCCGATATGCGGCCCGGGTGATCCAGGGGGTGAGCATTGGCCCCTCTCCCTTCTGGGTGAGGCGGCGGCTTGTCCTTTCAGGCTTGAGACCCATCAACAACGTGGTGGATGCGACGAACTATGTCCTCCTCGAGATGGGCCAGCCCCTTCACGCCTTCGACCACGCGCGACTGCAGGGGGGGCGGATCGTGGTACGTCGGGCGGTGAAAGGCGAGCGGATCGTGACGCTCGACGGCCTGGAGCGCCCCCTCGAACCCGCGATGCTCGTCATCGCGGATGCGGTCAGCCCAGTCGCTATTGCCGGCGTGATGGGAGGTCTCGTAACAGAGGTGACAGGCATAACCCAGGACCTGTTGCTGGAGAGTGCCCTCTTCCAGCCAGTCAGCGTCCGCCGGACGGCCAAGGCACTCACGCTCAGTTCCGAGTCCTCGTATCGCTTTGAGCGAGGGGTTGATCCACAGGGGGTGGGCCGGGCACTGGACCGGGTGGCCGCGCTCATCGTTGGGCTCGCCGGCGGTCGGGTGGCCCGCGGTCTCATCGACGTTCAGCAGGCGCGCCGGAGGCGCACGCCCCTCCGTCTGCGAGTCGAGCGGGTCCGGCAGGTCCTGGGGAGCGCCGTCGCTCTGCCCGAAGTCGGTCGGGTCCTCAGGCGGATCCAGTGCCGCGTGAAGCCACGGGGATCCAAAGTGCTGGCGGTCGCGCCACCGAGCCACCGGCTCGACCTCACGCGGGAGATCGATCTGGTCGAGGAGGTGGCCCGGCTCAGAGGCTTTGACCAGATTCCGACCTCGAGACCGGCGGGCGAGGTCCGGCCGGCAGGGGGAAGCTCCTTCTGGGGGATTGAACGCCAGATGCGTCGGCTGCTGACGGCCTGGGGCTTCCAGGAGACGGTCAATTTTAGCTTTACACGAGAGGAGCTTCTTGATAAGTTACGCCTGCCGGCGGACGACCCCCGGCGACGCCTG
>JAHFDE010000051.1 GCA_023249165.1 Candidatus Methylomirabilota bacterium
TACGCGTCGACGGTGGCGGAGCTGTACGAGGCCGCCACGCAGGTCAGCGGGTCCCTGGACCTGGACGAGACGCTGCAGAAGATCGCTCGGGGCGCGGCGGCTTCGACCGATGCTGCCTCCAGTACGATCATCCTGTTCGACGAGTGGGGCGAAGTGACTCACGTGGTCGACTGGGAGGTGGGGGAGATCGAGGTGCGGAAGTCGGGCGTCTCGCGCCAAGTCTGGGAGACCGGTCGGCCCGTCGTCCTTCCCGATTTCGGGTTGGTCCCGGCTGGCACGGTGAATCCCCGACTGCTGGCGTTGGGGCGGCAGGCGGCGGTCTGTCTCCCCCTGCAGGTGCGGGAGCGGGTGCGCGGGGTCATGTGGGTGCACTACAATGAACCCCGCCGGGTCGCCGAAGAGGATCTCCACCTCCTCGCCTCTTTCGCCAACCAGGCGGCCATTGCCATCGAGAACGCTCGCCTGTTTGCGGAGACGCGGCGGCTTGCCAACACGGATGCCTTGACGGGACTCTACAATCACCGCTACTTCTATCACCTCCTCGATGCAGAGATGAAGCGGGCTCGTCGGTACGGCCGCACCCTTTCCCTGATCATGATCGATATCGATCACTTCAAGCAGTACAATGACCGCTACGGGCATCTGGCGGGCGATGAGGCCTTGCGCTGCTTGGCCCAGATCCTCCGAAAGAATTCCCGCCGCGTGGATTCGGCTGCGCGGTACGGCGGAGAGGAGTTTGCCATCATCCTGCCGGAGACCGACCTCGCCCAGGCCGCGGTGCAAGCTGAGCGCATGCGCACGGCGGCCGTAGAACAGCCGTGGCCTGAAGGTCATCTCACGATCAGTGCCGGGGCGGCTGCCCTCACGCCGACGATGTCCAAAGTAGAAGACGTGGTCCGGGAGGCAGATCGAGCCCTCTATCAAGCCAAGGCGGCCGGGCGGAACCAGGTGTGCCTCGGCCCGCCCCATTCCCCGTGACACCGTTGACAGGCTAGGCCCCTGGGTCTACTCTCACACCGTGAGCACCCGTCCCTTTTCCCACACGCTCGTGGTGGCGATTGCGACCGGGGGATACGTGGGCACCCTGTCTCGGGCCCCGGGAACGCTCGGGAGCCTCCTCGGGCTGGTGCTTCTCTGGCCCTTAGGTGCCGGGGTCGCCCGGGCCCTGGTGACCGTTTTCCTCATCGGGGCCGGGATCGTGATTGCCGGACGGGCGGCCCGGATCATGGGGGCGCAGGACCCCCCGGCCATCATTATCGACGAGGTGGTTGGCATCGCCGTGGCGACAATGCTGCTCCCATCTCGGCTGCTGGAGCGCATCGTGGCCTTCGTCCTCTTTCGCCTTTTCGATGTCACCAAGCCCTTCCCCGCTCGGCAGGCGGAGCGTCTTTCGGGAGGGCTGGGGATCGTCGGCGATGATCTGGTGGCCGGCATCTATGCCAACCTCGTTGTCCAGGTGTGGCTGCTCCTCTCATGAAGGCCAAGAATGCAGAGATCGTCGGCATCGGGACCGAGCTGCTCCAGGGGGCGCTTGAGGACACCAATGGGCGCTTTCTCGCGGAGGCGCTCCACGGGATCGGCATCGAGGTTGTATACCGGACGACGGTCGGGGACGACCGGCAGCGGATCCGTGAGGTGCTGCAACAGGCCCTCGATCGCGCGGCCGTCGTGGTGGCCACGGGTGGGCTGGGCCCGACCGAGGATGATCGCACCCTGGATGCGCTGGCGGATGTCACCGGCAGCCCCCTCATCCTCCACGGGGAGACCCTGAAACGGATTGAGGAGCGATTCACCCGGCGGCGGGTCGCGATGCCGGAATCCGTCAGGCGTCAGGCCATGGTCCCGGAGGGCGCCCTCGTCTTGCCGAACCGGCATGGGACGGCCCCGGGCCTGGTGTGGCACGAGGGTGGGCACCTCCTCGTCGTCCTGCCCGGCCCGCCGCGCGAGGTGCGGCCACTCTTCACCGAGCAGGTCTTGCCGATCATTCTGAAGGGGACCGGGCGCGGCCGGCGGATCCGCACGCGGACCATCAAGGTCTGTGGGCTCCTTGAATCGCAAGTGGAAGAGCGGATCATCGATCTGCTCCGCGCCGACCCTGGGACCGTCGGCCTTCTCGCGCGTCCGGGGGAAATCCATGTGCGGGTCACGATATCCGGAACGGCCAGGCGGGTCGTGTCCCAGCTCGACGCATGGGAGCACAAACTTCGGGACCGGTTGGGCGATGCGGTCTTTGGGGTCGATGACGAGCGCCTGGAGGAGGTGGTGGGGCGCCTTCTCCGCCTCCAGGGGAAAACCGTGGCGGTGGCCGAGTCCTGCACCGGCGGTCTCATCGTCCATCGGATCACCAACGTCCCCGGCAGCTCCGAGTATTTCGAGCGGGGGATCGTCGCATATAGCAACCGCGCCAAGGAGGAGCTGCTCCAGGTGCCCTCCTCTCTCATCGAGCGCCACGGGGCGGTGAGTCCAGAGGTGGCGTGTGCGATGGCGGCCGGGGTTCGGCGCCTCGCCGGGACCGATCTGGGCGTGGGGGTGACCGGAATTGCGGGTCCTGGGGGCGGCACCGAAGCCAAGCCGGTGGGGCTGACCTACATTGCCCTCGCCGACCTGCAGGGGGAGGAGTGGTGTGAGCACCGGTTCCGGTTCGCCCGGGAGGAGAACAAGCTTTGGGGCTCGCAGATGGCCCTGGAGGCGCTGCGCCGCTCCCTGCTCAAGGCGACCGTAAAGAAGTAAGACGGTCGGCGCCGCTTCGCATGCACCCGCCATGAGACTGTTTATCGCCATCAACGTGGATCCCGCCCTGCGGGCTCCTCTGGCAGCGGTCCAGGCAAACCTCAAGACGACGGCGGCGCCGGTGAGCTGGGTCAAGCCAGAGAACCTCCATTTCACCCTCAAGTTCCTGGGAGAAGTCCCTGCGGTCCGCCTGCCCGCCCTCCAGGAGACCTTTCGGTCGTCCGTGGCAGGTATAGGCCGCTTCACCCTGTTGCTCGCCGGTCTCGGGACCTTTCCGCCGAGGGGAAGGCCTCGGGTGGTCTGGGTCGGGGTGGAGCAGGGGGTTGAGGAGATGAAGACGCTCCAGGGGCGCATCGACGAGATCCTCCTCCCCCTCGGCTTCGCTCGGGAGACGCGGCCCTTTCAGCCCCATCTCACCCTGGGTCGCGTGAAGGATGTCGGGCGGCTCGATGCGCTGCTCACATATATCCGAGGTGCGGAGATCGGACAGGTGGGACAGATGCACGTCCGGTGTGTGGACCTCATGCGGAGTGAGCTGCACCCGGCTGGGGCCGTCTACACGCGGGTCGAGTCGGTTCCATTGTCGGAGGAGAACTGATGTCCGGCCCGAGGGGGACGGGAAAGCTCAGGAAGGCGGCCGGGGAGATCTTCCAGGCAGCGCTTGATGCGGCCAATCCCCGGATTGCGATTCATCGCCATGTGCGTCGGGAGGGGGAGAATCTGCTGGTGGATGGAGCAGTGTACGATCTCGGCCCGGGAAGGGTGGTCGTCGTCGGTGCGGGGAAGGCCTGTGCCGCGATGGCGGCCGCTGTGGAGGAGGTCCTCGGGGATCGGATCCGCGACGGGGTGGTGGTGGTGAAGGATGGGACCGCCCTTCCCCTGCGGCGCATCCGGGTCACCCAGGCGGGCCATCCCGTCCCCGATGCGCGCGGGGCGGAGGGGACCTCGGCGATCCTCGCGCTGCTCACCGAGACCCGCCCAGAGGACCTGGTGATCGTCCTCATCTCGGGCGGCGGCTCGGCCCTGCTTCCAGCCCCCGTCGCGGGGATCAACCTCATCGAGAAGCAGGCGATGACTCGCGCGCTGCTCGCCTGCGGTGCGACCATTGAAGAGATCAATGCCGTCAGGAAACATTGCTCGCGGGTCAAGGGTGGGCAGATGGCGAGGGCGCTCTTCCCGGCCCGCTCCCTCACCCTGATCCTCTCCGATGTGATCGGCGATCCGCTCGATGCGATCGCCTCCGGCCCGACCGTGCCGGACACGACGACCTATGCGGAGGCGCTGGAGATCCTTCGCCGGTACCGTGTCGAGGACCGGATCCCGGTGAGCATTCTCCAGCATCTCGAGCGGGGTGCACGAGGCGAGATTCCAGAGACGCCCAAGGCCGGCGACCCATGCTTCGCGACCGCCCATCATTGCATCGTCGGGAACAATCTCCAGTCCCTCTTGGCGGCCCGCGATCGGGCGGCGCGACTGGGATTTCAGGCCCTCCTTCTGACAACGGCGCTCAAAGGGGAGAGCCGGGAGGTGGCCAAGGTACTGGCCGCCCTGCTGCTGGAGATGCGCCGGTCCGGTCACCCTCTGTCGCCACCCGCCTGTCTCCTCCTCGGCGGCGAGACGACGGTGACGGTGCGCGGGAAAGGAAAGGGGGGCCGCAGCCAAGAGCTCGTGCTGGCGGGTGCCATCGCCATCGCCGGCGGACGGGACCTGGTCATTTGGAGCGCCGGGACCGATGGGACCGACGGGCCGACCGACGCGGCGGGGGCGGTCGCGGATGGTGACACCTGGGCTCGGGCGAAAGAGGTCGGGCTCGATCCCCTGCGCGCCCTCGAGGAGAACGACGCCTATCACTTCTTCGAAGGACTCGGCGATCTGATCAAGACCGGCCCAACCCTGACCAACGTCATGGACGTCATCCTCCTCCTGGCCGGCTGAGCGAGACTCTCGAGGAAATTGCTTGTTGACGCAGGAAATACCATCATATATTTTAGAGCTTTATGTCGAGCCTCTCCCATAGGGCGCACCAATGTTTCAGCGCTTGACCGATCGGCTTCAGGCAATATTTAAGAGGCTTCGCAGCCACGGGAAGCTCACCGAAGAGGAGATTAACACTGCGCTGCGAGACATCCGTCTCGCCCTGCTCGAGGCGGATGTCCACTACGGCGTGGCGAAGGACTTTCTGAATCGGGTCCGGGAGCGGGCCATTGGCCGCGAGGTCCTTCAGTCGCTCACCCCGGGGCAGCAGGTCGTCAAGATCGTCTTTGAGGAGCTGGCCCTGCTCTTGGGTGGGAAGGGGATCGGCCTGGTCTCGGCGCCCCACCCTCCGTCGGTGGTGCTGCTGGTCGGGCTCCAGGGGTCCGGGAAGACCACCACGGCGGGGAAGCTGGCCACGCTTCTCAAGGGACAGGGGCGGACGCCTCTCCTCGTGGCGGCGGATACGCGTCGGCCCGCAGCGGCATCGCAACTTCAAGTGGTCGGGGGAAAGATCGGGGTCGAGGTTTTCACCGATCCTCGCGCGTCACCCCCGGATATCTGTCAAGAAGGGGTCCGATACGCCCGAGGGAGGGGCCTCGACCCGGTGCTCGTGGACACCCAGGGGAGGCTACACATCGATGATGGCCTGATGGCAGAACTCCGGGCCGTCACGGAGGCGGTCCGTCCGGGTGAGACCCTCCTGGTGTTGGATGCCATGACCGGTCAGGACGCCCTGGGCGTCGCCACCGCCTTTCATCGCGCGGTGGCCCTCAGCGGTGTGATCCTCACCAAGCTGGATGGGGATGCCCGGGGAGGGGCGGCCCTCTCTGTTCGGGCCGTGACCGGATGTCCCATCAAGTTCATCGGCGTCGGAGAGAAGCTGGACGCGCTCGAGCCGTTTCATCCAGAACGGATGGCCTCGCGGATCCTCGGGATGGGCGATGTCCTGTCCCTGGTGGAGCGGGCAGAGGCCGCGGTGGATCGGGCGCGGGCTGAGGAGCTGGCGCGAAAGATCCAGCGGGATGCGTATACGCTGGAGGACTTTCGCGACCAGCTCGTCCAGATGCAACGGATGGGGTCGATCGAGGAGATCCTGGAGATGCTCCCGGGCTTCCCTGCGGGGATGGGCGGCCTGCAGGTCGACGGCAGGGCGTTCACCCGGATGGAAGCCATCCTGAATTCCATGACTCGGGAGGAGCAGCGCAACCCGGCGATCCTGAATGGGAGCCGGCGTCAGCGCATCGCCAAGGGGTCCGGGACATCGGTGGCGGAGGTGAACCAGCTCTTGCGGCAGTTTCAACAGAGCCAGCGACTGATGCGACAGGTGCTCCAGGCGGGGAAGAAGAGGAAAGGACCGGGGATATTCCCCCTGGGGTAGGGTCGGATCCATGGGCTGGGAAGGGAGGTGATCGGATGGCCGTACGGCTCAGGTTGAAGCGGATCGGAACCAACAAGCGGCCCATCTTTCGGATTGTGGTGGCGGATGCCCGCACCCCCCGGGATGGCCGCGTCATCGAGAGCATCGGGGTCTACAATCCTCTCCAGAAGTCCGCAGCACTAACCCTTGATGAGGAGAAGGCCCTCTCCTGGCTTCAAAGGGGTGCGCGGCCGACGGCGACGGTGCGGGAGCTCCTTTCGACCGCTGGGGTTTTGGAGCGGTTTGCCGGCCTCAGGAGGACTCGGAAAAGCGCTTGACGTCGAGCGGCTCATTGATCGGGGCCTGGGGGGCGAGGGCCACCTCCCTCAGGACTTCTTGGGACGGGCCGCGACGGCACTGAGGAGGCGGACGTGTTGAAGGAACTGGTGGAGTATATCGCGAAGGCCTTGGTGGACAACCCCGATGCGGTGATCGTGGAGGCGGTCGAGGACGAGAAGACGACGATGCTCAGGCTCAAGGTGGCCCAATCGGATTTGGGGCGGGTGATCGGGAAGCAGGGACGGACCGCAAGGGCGATGCGGACGCTGCTTCACGCGACAGCGGCCAAGTCTCGGCGACGGGCGGTGCTTGAGATCGTCGAGTAGCCCCGTGACGTCTCAAGAGTTATTGGTGCTGGGACGGGTGCTCGGGCCCTGGGGGCTTCGTGGGGCGGTGAAGGTCCAGTGCCACGCCGAGTCCCGCTCGGTCTTATCTCCGGGGAATGTGGTCATCCTCCGCGGGCCGCGGGGCAGTTCGGAGGCGCTCCTCACAGCGATCCGGCCTCTCAGGCATCTGCTGGTGGTCACCTTCCAGGGTATCGACAGTCGGAAGGCGGCGGAGGCGGTGCGGGGCTTCGAGATCTGCATTCTGCGGACGGCAGCCCCGGCGCTGCCGGAGGCGACGTATTATCATCACGACATTCTCGGCCTGACGGTCCAGACGGAGGCGGGGGAGGGGCTCGGCGAGATCGTGGACATCTGGCCATCGGCTGCTCACGACCTGTATCTGGTTCGGCGGGATGCCGGGGAGTGGCTCCTGCCCGCCGTCCGGGCGTTCATCCTCCGGGTTGATTTGGCGACGCGCGTGATGGTCGTTCGGCCGATAGAAGGGTTGGTGGATGCTGAGACGGTATGATATCGTAACGATCTTCCCGGGGATGTTTGCTGGGCCCCTCAACCAGAGCATCCTGAGGCGGGCCCAGGACAAGGGTCTGGTAGAGATTCGGGTTCATGACCTAAGGGATTGGACCCATGACCGGCATCGGGTGGTGGATGACGTCCCGTACGGCGGCGGGGCGGGGATGGTGCTCAAGCCGGAACCTTTCTTTGAAGCCGTGGATGCCCTGCGGCAGGATGAGAGTCAGGTGCTCCTCCTGACCCCCCAAGGGGAGCGGTTCAATCACGCCACAGCCTGCCGGCTGGCGGAGGCGAGGCATCTCATCTTCCTCTGCGGGCGATACGAGGGCTTTGATGAACGGGTGCGGACCTTGGCAGACCGTGAGATCTCCATCGGCGACTACGTGGTGAGCGGCGGCGAGCTGCCGGCCCTGGTGTTGATCGATGCGACCGTCCGACTGATCCCCGGGGTGCTCGGGGATCAGGACTCGGCGGGGCAGGATTCCTTTGCCGGTGCCGGGGGCTTGCTCGACTATCCCCAATATACCCGGCCTCCCCTGTATCGGGGGCTCCGGGTTCCCGAGGTGCTGCTCTCGGGGGATCACGAACAGATTCGGCGTTGGCGGCGGAAGGAGGCGTTACACCGGACACTGCGGCGTCGACCGGATCTCTTGGACCGGGCGGCCCTTTCCGTCGAGGATCAAGGACTCCTGTCCGAGATCCGGGCCAAGAAGGACGGCGAGATGTCCAACATACGGAGAGGCCATGAACATCGATAGACATGTGAAGTCGGTTGAGGCCCCGTCCCTGCGGGTCGATCTCCCCCCGTTCAGGCCCGGCGATACTGTGCGGGTCTATGTCAAGGTGAAGGAGGCAGAGAAGGAGCGGCTTCAGGCGTTCGAGGGGATCGTGCTCCGGCGGCGGGCGGCGGGCCTCGGGTCTACCTTTACGGTCCGGAAGGTGAGCTACGGGGTCGGGGTGGAACGCACCTTTCCCCTCCACTCCCCCGTGATCGAGCGGATCGAGCGCCTGCGGACTGGCCGTGTGCGCCGGGCGAAGCTCTACTATTTGCGGGGACGGCGAGGGAAGGCGGCGCGCATTCGCGAGACGAGGACAGGCGCCGACACCAAGGGGTCGTGAAAGCAGTCGGCTGTCCGCTGACTTCGGCGAGCTCAGTCGAGCCGTCAGCAGTCGGCAATTCTCTGGATGGATTTTGCTGATAGCTGACGGCTGATGGCTGACAGCTGGTGAGGGGGGCGCGGGTTTCGCCTGCCTCCGAGGTCGGGCTTCCCCGCGCCGCAGCGAGGGCCGCTCGGAGCAGACCTTGAGCGACTCGACTGAGGCCTCGACGGTGAGCTCGGCCGAACCGCTCGTCGAAGTCCTGTGGAAGGGCGGGGAGGGATGAGGGGAATCGAGGGGGCGATCCGCCGGAGGGGATTTCGCCGGCTCGCAGGGGTAGATGAGGCGGGGCGAGGAGCGCTGGCCGGGCCGGTGGTGGCGGCGGCGGTGATTCTGAGGGATGGCCGACCGATTCCCGGTGTGACCGATTCCAAGCTGCTGAGTGAAGAGCGGCGCGAAGGGCTCTACCAGCGGATCGTGGACGAGGCCCTGGCGGTGGCCATAGGGATCGTGGAGGTCCCCATCATTGAGCTACGGAATATTCTCCAGGCGACGCTCCTGGCCATGGAGCGGGCCGTGGCGGACCTCAGGGTAACCCCCGACGGGATCGTCGTCGACGGGCTGGCCGTTCCCCAGGTTGGACCGACCGTCTTTCCCGTGCCCCGAGGCGATCTCCAGTGTCCGTCTGTCGGTGCCGCCTCCATCGTGGCCAAGGTGACCCGAGACCGGATGATGAGGGAGTATCACCAGACGTATCCAGTCTATGGCTTCGATCGGCACAAGGGATACGGCACGGAGGCGCATCTTCGCGCCATCGTAGAGCACGGGCTGAGCCCTATCCATCGGCGGACCTTCGCGCCGGTCCGGCAGATCCCGCTTCCCCTGGTGGCGGCGGGGAGGCAGCGGTGCTAGATCGGCGGGCGGTCGGGATCGAGGGGGAGGCGGTGGCCCGCCGGTTCCTGGAGGACCTCGGGTTCCGCATCGTGGAGGAGAACTTCAGCTGTCCGCTAGGGGAGATTGATCTCATCGCCGAGGAGGGGGACGTCCTCGTCTTCGTGGAGGTGAAGACAAGACGCTCTGCCCGTTTTGGGACGCCGGCGGAGGCCGTGCATGCGAGGAAGCAGCGGCAGATCCTGCGGGTCGCCGAGGCGTATATGAGAGAGCGCCGCCTCCGGGGTCCCTGTCGCGTGGATGTGGTGGGCGTCGAGTTTCCGGGGCAGGGGACCGAGGCGCGGGTCGAGCTGATCCGGAATGCGGTCCAGGGGACCGGGCGGCAGTGGGGGGGAGCATGAAACCGACGGGTGCCGGAGAGGCTGCGGAGGAGAAAGACCGGATCATTGCGTACACGTGTCACGCCTGTAGGAGCCGAGGGGTGGACCCCCCGAAGAGCAAAAAAGGGAACTACACCTGCCCCGAATGTGGCGACCAGGTCGAGATCAGTGAGAAGCGGGTGGTGAAAAAGAAGGGGCGGTAGGGCGGGTTGATGGCCGCCTGCGCCTGTGGTATCCTCAACAGACCCTTGATGGCGAGGGTTTCTTTTTGGGGCTGAAGCTTACCGAACGGTAGGTAAATGACGACCAAAGCCCGGATCGCGCAGGTGGCCAGGCGGGAGTTCGCCCGGCGGGGGTTCGACGCGACGTCGATCCGCCAGATCGTGGCCGAGGCCCGCGTCACCAAGCCGGTCCTCTACTACTACTTCAAGAACAAGCGGGATCTCTTCCTGAGTCTTCTCGAGGAGGCCGTCGCCCCCCTGTGCGATGAGGTGGAACGGATCGCCAGCGGTGACGGCACGCCGCGCGATCGGATGGTTGAGATCATCGCGGCCGTCCTCCGGTTTGTGGAGAAGAGGCCTGACGAGTTCAGGCTGCTGCATCGCGCGGTGGAGCGCCGTGAGCGGGAAGTGCAGGTCCTCGCCCAAAAGTACTTCCGTCGAAACTTCCAGGCAATTTCGGGCGTCCTCCAGGAGGGCGTGGACCGGGGAGACTTCCGCTCCCTCAACGTCCCCCAGGCCACCTTCAGCGTCATTGCCATCCTGATCTACTTCCTGACCCGTGAGCATGTCATCGATGAGGTTCTGGGGGAGCGGGGGGCGTGGAAGGCCCTGATGGAGACCCTGCATGGCCACATTCTCGCCCTCGTGGCGGTCTGAGGTGCGGACGTGACCGGCTGGCGCGGGGTGGCAGGAGCGGTGCTGGGGCTGATGGTGGTGGGGAGCCGGGCGCCGGTCCATGCCCAAGGGCCGCCGCCCGGCGCCCAGGGGCCGCCGGCCGTTGCCGTCGAGGTGGCACCGGTCGTCGAACGGGCGGTAGAGCGCGAGATCCAGGCGGTGGGGACCGTGGAGGCAAACCTCACTACGACGGTCAGCGCCGAGGTGGCCGGTGCCGTCGCCCGGTTCGATCTCCGGGAAGGGGAGCATCTGACAAAGGGTCAGGTCCTCGCCCGCCTGCGCCGCAGTGACCTTGAGATCGGGCTCAAGGAGGCGGAGGCGAACCTGGACGAGAAGCGAGCGCTCTTCGTACGGGCGGAGCAGGACCATCAACGCTTCCAGGCCCTCTTTACCGAGGGCGCCATCAGCGCGGCCGAACTCGATCGCGTCGGTGCGGGCGCGCGGGCGGCCAAGGCGCAGAAGGAATCGGCGGAGGAGGCCTTGCGCAGGGTCGCGGACCAGCTCCGCCGGACGACCGTGGTCGCCCCTTTCAGTGGCTACCTGGTGAAGAAGCATGCCGAGGTCGGTCAGTGGATCGAGGAAGGGGGGAAGGTTGCAGACCTGGTGGACATCGACATCGTCTACGTCATGATCCCCGTCAACGAGCGGGACATCGGCAGGGTCCGGCAGGGAAATGAGGCGACCCTCACGGTAGATACGTATCCCGGTCGGGTCTTCCGGGGTCGGGTCACCCACATCGTCCCCCAGGCCGACGTGGCGAGCCGGAACTTCCCCGTCCGGATCAAGGTCGATAACCTCCCCGATCGCCTCTTGAAGGCGGGGATGTTCGCGCGCGTCGCGGTCCGATACGGGGAGCCGCGGCAGGGTCTCTTTATCCCGAAAGACGCCGTGGTCGTCCGGGGGCGGGACCAGGTGGTCTTTGTGGTCCAGGATGGGAAGGTCCGCATGCTCCCCGTCAAGGCGGGGCGGCCGCACGAAGGGTTCAGCGAGGTGGTTGAAGGCAGCCTGAAGTCGGGTGACACCGTCGTCGTCACCGGCAATGAGTCGCTGCTGGATCAGGCGGCCGTCGTGGTGAGGGAGCGTCTGCGCAACTGAGGAGCCCGCCGTGAAGCTGGTCGATTTCTGCATCCGATATCCCGTCACCGTCATCGTCGGCGTGTTGCTCGCCCTCCTCTTCGGCGTGATCTCGCTCTTCCGCCTTCCCCTGCAGATGACCCCGACGGTGGAGCGTCCCGAGATCTCGGTGGAGACGGTCTACCGGGGCGCGGCGCCGCAAGAGGTTGAGCACGAGGTCGTGGACCGACAGGAGGAGAAGCTCATCTCGGTGCAAAACCTCCGGGAGATGGTCTCGACCGCGTCCGAAGGCCGCGGCGTGATCACCCTCCGCTTCGACTGGGGCGTGAACAAGGACGTGACGCGTCTCGAGGTGGCGGAGAAGCTGGACCTGGTGCAGGAGGTCCCCCTGGACGCGGAGCGGCCCGTCATCCGGGCGGTCAGCTCAGACGAGGAGACTCCGATCGCCTGGATCATCGTGCAGACCACGCGGGATATCAACGAGGTGCGGCTCGAGGCCGAGGACGTCATCAAGCCCCGCCTGGAACGGATCGAAGGGGTGGGGTCGGTCTTGATGTTCGGCGGAGAAGAGCGCGAGGTGCACGTCGTCCTGGATTATCAGGCGATGACCGCTCGGGGGATCACCATCGTCCAGGTCCGCGAGGCCTTGCTGCGGGAAAACCGGAACACCAAAGGGGGGAATATCGACGAGGGAAAAAAACGCTACCTCGTGCGCACAGTCGGCCAGTTCACGGACCTCCGAGAGATCGAGGAGGTGGTCGTCGCCACTCAGAACGGGAGGCCGGTGTATGTCCGCGACATCGCCGCCGCGCGGTTCGGCCTGAAGGAGCGAGACCGGGACATCCGCGCCTCGGGCGTCCCGACCCTGGGCTTCGGCGTGCTCCGGCGGAGCGGGGCCAACACCGTCGAGGTGATGAAGGGGATCAAGGGGGAAGTGGCCCACCTGAACACCGTCTATGCCGACAAAGGGATCCGGTTCCGGCAGGTCTATGATGAGACCGACTACATCTACGATGCCCTCAGTCTCGTGACCGATAACGTCTATGAGGCCTCGCTCATCACGGTGGGGGTGTTGCTCTTCTTCCTGCGTAGCGTGAGCAGCATCCTCGTCATCGCCCTGTCGATCCCGGTCTCGGTGATCGCGACCTTCGTCGTCCTGGATGCCCTGGGCCGGTCCCTGAACATCGTGATGCTCGCCGGGTTAGCCTTCGCCGTCGGCAATGTGGTGGACAATTCGATCGTGGTGTTAGAGAACATCTTCCGGCATCGGGAGATGGGGAAGCCGCGCGTCCAGGCGGCCCTGGACGGGGCGACCGAGGTCTGGGGGGCCATCCTGGCCTCCACGCTGACCAACCTGGCGGTCTTTCTCCCCATCATCTTCGTGAAGGAGGAGGCGGGGCAGCTCTTCCGCGACATCGCCATCGCCACGTCGATTTCGACCGCCCTCTCTCTACTCGTGGCCCTCACCATCGTCCCGATGATGGCCTCCCGGGTCCTGAAGGTGGGCACCGAGGTCTCGCGGTATCCTCGACTGCATCGGATCCTGGACGTCCTGCAGTTGAGCTGGCTGGGGGA
>JAHFDE010000178.1 GCA_023249165.1 Candidatus Methylomirabilota bacterium
CGCGAGCGCGGAGCCCCGTCATCGCAGCGTGGTCGCCCGCGTGATCGCCCACATCCAACTGCTGGGTCAGGGGACCGCTGGCCCCTCCGCAACGCGAACGTTGTCCACCCAGTAGCGCTGCGCCGATTTTCACGATCTGGAACGATCTGCTGGACGGGAAAGAGAATACCAGGAGGGCGGGATTAGGCCGAGGCCTTGCCCCTTTTCTCGAGAATCGACGCCTCGACGGCTGAAAATGTCTGGTCAATGAGGGCCTGAAGCCGTTCGACATCTCCCAGCGGGGTGCCACTTCCGGCGTCGTCTCCATAGAAAATCGCCACGACCTTCCCGACCACGATGATGGGAATGATCACTGCCTCATCCGGCCTCTTCCCGCCCAGTTGGTTCAGGAAGTAGTCGTTCCATTTCCCCGGGCCGATCTTGCCCCGGTAGGTGGTGCGGGCGTGTGAAGTCGCGGCAAGAATGGAAGGCTCCTTCCAGGGGATCTTGATATTGATGACGCGTTCATCCCCGGAGTCTCTCCCACCGCCCACCCCAAACTGGTCGTGCCCGGTGATCCCGTCCTTCCGCACGAAAAGGAGAACCCCTCGGCTGACGACATCGGCGGCGAGGTGCATGATGAGGACCCAGGGGGCAATGGGGGAGTTGAGCATAATCTCGTCGGTGATACGCGAGGGCTCGATCTCCTCGAACGGGCCCTCCAGGCTTATCCCGGACGGTGCCACGGGTGCGGGAACGGGCGGCCCTTCGACACGCTCAGGGCGGTGAGCAACGTCGAACCGCTCGCGGCCTGCCGGGATCGAGGCTGTGGGGGTCTCTGCGGCCAGCCCCTCGACGAGCCCTTCGACACGCTCAGGGCGGTGAGGAACGTCGAACCGCTCGGGGCGTGGCACCGCCGGCGCGGGGCGCAATGGCACCTCTGGTGTGGGTGAGGGTGAGGATGAGGATTCAGGCTTGATCCATGGGGGTCTCTCGCCCTCCCACTGTCCCTCGATGAGGTCTGCAAGGAGCCCTTGGACGAGCCCTTCGATACGCTTGTCCAGAGGGGAATCGAGGGGCTCAGGGTGGGACCCTTCGACGAGCCCTTCGACAGGCTCAGGGCGGTGAGCAACGTCGAACCGCTCAGGGCGGGGCGGCGTCTCGACCTCGCGCCTGCCATAGACAGGGGATGCGCCTTCGTGGAAGAAGAGCTCGGGCTGTATTCCACTCTTGGTGAGGAACTCGCTCACGTCGATCGCGATCCCGTCGTCGGCGGCAATCTCGATCATGTCGAACCGGAAAAAGCCGTTCTCCCAGCTCAGGAATTCGGACATCACCTGCTCGATCTGGCTCCGGAGCGCCTCTTGGAGCACTTCACGGGTGATGATCCCCTTCTCAATCAGGATGGCGCCGAGCCTCTTGTTGTCCGAAGAGAGGTGTTGGAGTTCGAGGGCGGCCATGAGGGCGCTTTCGGTCAGGTGCCTCTGGCTGATCAGAGTATTGCTGAGGGTGTACCGCGTCGAGTCGGAGGCGGCGAAGGTTACCTTCCCGTTTTTGAAGAGGACCTCACCCGTATTTCCCAGCTGGCTGAGCCTCAGCTTCCCCGTCTTCTTGCTCAGGCTGAGAATCTGCAGAATATCGGGAACGGTCATCTCGAACCGGCCGACGAAGCCCACAGCTCCCCTTTTCCCTTTTCTGGCAATGGTTTCTGAGACTGCCCCACCAGGGTATGCTAGCAATGATCGTGCCAGGGGAGTTGTTTTTGCGGGGAGGCGTATGTTAACGTAGAGGCCGCACCGGTGGAGGGGAACGCCGTGGTTGAAGCGATCACCTTTGATTTATGGGGGACGTTGATCAGGGAGACCCCGGAGTCGGCGCGGAAGATCAAGGAGGCGCGGACCCGGAACCTCTATATCCTTCTGCAGAATCAGGGATACCCGGGCACCCTCGAGGAGGTAGAGGAGGCCTATGAACATGTGGGGGGGCGCCTCCAGGCGATCTGGTCGCGGCATGAGGATGTGGGACCTGAGGGACAGGTCCAGCTACTCCTCGAGACCCTGGACTCTGCGTGGAAGGCCCCTCAGGATCGTATGCTCCTTGCGAACCTGGAGTGGGCGTACGTCTCCCCGGTGCTGAAGGCCTTGCCCGTGCTGAACCCGGGAGCGGCTGAGCTGCTCAACGGACTCAGGGGCCAGTACCGGTTGGGCCTCATCTGCAACACGGGGCGAACCCCAGGGACGATGCTCAAGATCGTCCTCCAGCGTCTCGGGATCCTCGATCACTTTGACGTCCTGACCTTCTCCGACGTGCTCGGCATCCGAAAGCCGGACCCCCAGATCTTCCATCTGACCCTCGAGCAACTTGAGGTCTCCGCAGATCGAGCGCTCCACGTGGGTGACGACCCCAGCACCGATGTCCTGGGGGCACGGCGGGTCGGCATGTGGGCAGTACTCTTGGGTTCGCCCGCGATCTCCGCTCCCGAGGATGAGGGGGTCCGTGCGGTTCAGGCCCTCGAGGAGCTGCCGGGGGTCTTGGGGCAGGTGACCGGACGGGGCGAACAGGTTCAGAGTTGATGGACTTCGACGAGCTCAGTCGAGTCGTTCATGGTTCAGGGTGAGCAGACAGGTGAAAAGGCGTGGGGGAACTGGGTCGTCCATGAACTATGAACCGTGAACCGTGAACAAAACTGAGATGGAGCAGGAAGACAAGAGGACGGTTGGGCAGGTGCTGCGAGCAGCCCGGGAGGCTCTCGGGATCAGTCGGAAAGAGGCGGCAGCGGTGACGCGGATCAAACCCGTCTTCCTCGCGGCCTTGGAGGAGGACGACTATCACCTCCTCCCGGATGAGCGGTACCTCCTCCGCTTCCTCGAGGAATACGCCAGGTTCCTCAACGTCGATGCCCAGGCCGTTCAGGGCCGCTTCTCGGAGCAGATCGCGCGTGACCCCGGCTCCCTGGTGGTCTTTCCGGTCAAGCGAACCATCATCGTGCCGCTGCGCGGGCTCGTACCGGCGCTCCTTCTCCTGGCCGTCTTGATCCCCTCCGCCTTCATCGGATTCTCGCTCCTGTTGAATCGGACCCGGGGTGGCCAGAGCCCCGACCGGGGGGAGAGATCGGAACTTACGGGGGAGACCTCGCCCCTCAGGCCCCTTCCCAGCACTCCCGAGACGGGTGCGCCGGCTCCTGTCGCGGCGGACACCCCGGCCCTCTCCCAGCCGCCGGTTTCGGCGGTCGCGCAGGGGGCGAGGACGTTACGGGCTCAGGCCAAGGAGATGACCTGGATGCTGGTCACGATTGACGGTCGGGAAACCCGGGACGTGCTCCTCCGGACTGGAGAGACTTGGGAGTGGCGTGCTCGAGAGAGTTTTGTCCTGACGGTCGGGAACGCGGGCGGCGTGGAGCTTATTCTGGACGGGCGTCCGCTGCCGCCGCTCGGGGAGTCGGGGCAGGTGGTCCGGGACATCCGCCTCCCCCCCGAGTCCGCATCTGCCCCGGAAATCCGTTGAGCCGCTGATCGCCGTTGTCCGCGTTCCCCACCTGGATCCCCCTTCACCGTTTTTGCCCTTTATCCCTTCATCTCTAATTCCCCGAGTCATAGCCACGGCTTGGTGGCGAGAAAGGCCACCACGTGCGTCGGGCGCGCGACCACCTTGGCCCGATCCCCGGGGTGCAGCGTCAGGGTCGATGGCTGGTGACTGTGAATGGTGGCCCCGGAACGAAGCTGGACAACGAGGAGGTTATCCGGCCCCCGAAACT
>JAHFDE010000179.1 GCA_023249165.1 Candidatus Methylomirabilota bacterium
GGTCCGGCATTACCGGGAGCTCGCGACGCTCCTGCAGCCGATCTTTCTCAAGCGGAAGATGGTCGCGTGGCTCGGGATGCTCGAGGCTGCCGGCGTGCCTGCTGGCCCGATCTATAATATGGCCCAGGTGTACGAGGACCCCCACGTGCGGGCTCGTGAGATGCTCGTCGAGCTGGACCATCCCGTAGCCGGCAAGATCAAAAATATCGGCATCCCCGTGAAGCTCTCTCGCACGCCCGGCCGGATCCGCCGCCCGGCTCCTCTGCTGGGGCAACACACCGAGGAGGTCCTGCGCTGGCTCGGCCTCGATCAGGCCCAGATCGGCGAGCTGCGCGACGCCGGCGCTATCGCCTAACTTGACCGCCGGTGTGAGCAGCGGGTGCTCCGGACGGGCCGTTCTTGCTCCGACCGACGTGAAATGTTAGGGTGCACAGGACCGCTTCGGGATGCCGGCGTCCCGGCGGCGCCAATCACACACCCACAGGGATCTCATGATCGTCGGTGTTCCGACAGAGAGGCTCCCCGGCGAGCGGCGCGTCGCGCTGGTCCCCGAGCTCGTTCCGAAGCTCACGAAGGCAGGCCTGCAGGTTCTCGTGCAGCCGGGCGCGGGCGCGGCGGCCGGCTTTTCGGACGCGTCCTATCTGGAAAGGGGCGCGCGCCTCGAGCCAGAGATATTCCAGAGGGCCGACATCCTCCTCAAGGTACAGCCGCCAACAGCCGATGAAATCGGAAGGATGAAAGAGGGCTCGACCCTGATCGGCTTCCTCCAACCGTACACCAGCGCCGCCGAGATCAGGACCCTCGCCGCGCGAAAGGTGACGGCCTTCTCGATGGAGCTCATGCCGCGCATCACGCGCGCCCAGCCGATGGATGCCTTGAGCGCCATGAGCACCATCTCGGGCTACAAGGCGGTCCTGCTTGCCGCGAGCCGCCTGCCGAAGTTCTTCCCTCTCCTCATGACCGCCGCGGGCACGATGACCCCGGCGCGCGTCCTTATCATCGGCGCCGGCGTGGCGGGGCTGCAGGCCATCGGCACCGCGAAGCGGCTCGGCGCGGTCGTGGAGGCGTACGACATGCGACCCACCGTGAAGGAGCAGGTGGAGAGTCTCGGCGCGAGGTTCGTCGAGCTCGGCCTTGAGACGGAAGATGCGGAGGACAAGATCGGTTACGCCAAGGCCCAGTCGGAGGGGTTCTACAAGCAGCAGCAGCAAATGATGTCTCGATACGTGACGGGTGCGGACGTTGTCATCACGACGGCCCTGGTCCCGGGCCAGCGGGCCCCGGTCCTGATCACCGAAGAGATGGTCAAGGGCATGCGAGGGGGGTCCGTCATTGTGGATCTCGCCGCCGAGCAGGGGGGGAACTGTGCTCTCACCGAGCCGGGCCAGGAGGTCGTCAGGCACGGCGTCGCCATCGTCGGCCTGACGAACCTTCCCAGTACGGTGCCGCTGCACGCCAGCCAGATGTACGCCAGGACCGTCACGAATTTCCTCATGCATCTGCTTCATGACGGGAGAGTGCATCTGGACCTGAACGACGAGTTGACGCGTGGCCCCTTGGTCGTGCATCAGGGAGAGATCCTCCACGCGGCGGTGAAGGCCAGGCTCTCCCCGGGGGCCAAGGTGTCCTGACCGCTCCTTGGACGAGGACGAGCGAGTCCATGACGACAGAACTTGAGATTGGGCTCTACATATTCATCCTGGCCGGCTTTCTCGGCTATCACGTGATCTCTCGCGTGCCCCCTCTCCTTCACACCCCCCTCATGTCCGCCACCAACGCGATGTCGGGGATCTCGCTGGTCGGTTCTTTGGTCGTCGCAGGGGCGGATTTCGGGATGTTGAGCACGGTTCTCGGATTCATCGCCGTCGCTTGTTCGTCGACGAACGTGGTCGGCGGGTTTCTCATTACCGACCGGATGCTGAAGATGTTCAAGAAAGGAGAGCACGACAGGGAGGATCGGGGGAGGCGGTATCGTCTGGTAAGGCGCGTACTTCTCCTCATCCTTGTGGCCGGCCTCCTCGCGAGCATCATTTGGCTTGAGGAGCTGCGGGGATTCTTGCGGGGGGTCGATCCCACGAATGCGCTCGGCTTTTTCTACATCGTGTCGGCCGTTCTGTTCATCCTGGGCCTGAAAGGGCTTAGCTCGCCCAAGTACGCCCGGAAGGGGATGTTCCTCGCCGAATTCGGGATGCTCATGGCCGTTGTGGGGACCCTTTTTCACCACAACATCGTCGAGTACCGGTGGATCATCGGGGGTCTCATCATTGGCACCATCGCCGGGGGGAGTATGGGGTGGTGGATCCCGATGACGGCCGTGCCGCAGCGGACGGCCCTTTCCCACTCCCTCGGGGCGTTAGCGGCAACCCTGATAGGGATTTCCGAGTACGTCCGGCATGGCGCCGAACTGGTCCATGACAGGGTGCTGATGACGGCGATCGGCTTTGAGGTGGTCATTGGCGGCCTGACGTTTACGGGGAGCCTCATGGCGGCCGCCAAACTCCAGGAACTCCTCCGGGGAGCCCCCATCACCTACAAGGGGCAGAACACGTCCAACATCACCCTGCTGGCGGTTATCGTGGGGAGCCTCATCTATTTGATCGCCGTGCCGACGGCCAGCTCGCTCTTCTATCTCATGGTTAGCCTGGCACTGTTGTTCGGGTTCCTCTTGGTGATTCCTATCGGGGCAGCGGACATGCCGGTGGTCATATCCCTGTTGAATTCCTACGCCGGCCTCGCCGATGCGGCGATGGGTTTCGTGCTCATGAACAAGATCCAGATCATCACCGGGTCGCTGGACGGGACCTCTGGCTTCCTTCTTTCCATCCTCATGTGCCGGGCGATGAACCGCTCGGCGATGAATGTCCTGTTCGGTGCGTTCGGCAAGATCGAGACAGAGGCGGCCGGGCCGGGGGCGGACGCCAGGGGAACCGTCCGGAGCATCGTGCCCAACGAGGCAGCCCTTCTCTTCGATGGCGCCCGGTCCGTCATCATCGTCCCGGGCTACGGCATGGCGGTCGCCCAGGCTCAGCACGGCGTCAGTGAGCTGGCGAACGTGCTGATCAAGCGTGGAACCAACGTCAGGTACGCCATCCACCCGGTGGCCGGCCGCATGCCCGGGCACATGAATGTCCTCCTCGCCGAGGCGAACGTCCCCTACGACCAGTTGTTCGAGATGGACGAGATCAATCCCTTCTTCCCCGAGGCGGACGTCGCGTTAGTCGTCGGGGCGAACGACGTGACGAACCCGGCGGCCAAGAATGACAAGTCGAGCCCCCTCTATGGGATGCCGATTCTGGAGGTCGAGCGCGCCAAGGCGATTATCGTGTTGAAGCGCAGCATGCGCCCAGGCTTTGCCGGGGTGGATAATGAACTGTATTACAACCCGAAATGCATGATGCTTTTCGGGGACGCCCGGGACTCTGTGGTGAAACTGGTCAATGAGTTGAAGAATGCCTGATCCACCCGAGGCTTCCTCCGGTCGGTTCCACCCGTTGTGAGACAGATGGATCGTCTGCTGCTACTGATGACCACCACGACGTACCGGGCGAGCGCCTTTCTGGAGGCAGCCCAGCGGCTTGCCGTGCCAGTCGTGGTTGGATCCGACCGTGACCAGGTCCTGGCGGTCGCGAATCCGGGTGGCCACCTGACCCTCGATTTTCTGGCACCGGAGGAGGCCTCGCGCGCCATCGTCGAATTCGCCAGGCGATACCCGATCCGAGCCGTGGTC
>JAHFDE010000052.1:0-9254 GCA_023249165.1 Candidatus Methylomirabilota bacterium
TCCGAAAGCTGTCAGCGGTCAGCAGTCCGCAGTCAGCACAGTCCGAGAAAAGCTGACAGCTGACGGCTGCTGTTGGCTTCTCGATCAGCCGGACGCCACCTTTCCTCCCGGGGTCCGTTCGTAAATCAGGATCGCCTTGAGGACCTCCACGGCGCGGCCGAGTTGCGGGTCGTTCTTAGGGTCGGGGGCGCTCCGGCCGAGCGGCCGGGACGGATCCCCCTCCTGTTCGCCGATGGTCTCCTGCCGCCGGTCCTTTGTCGGGCCCTGGTTCTTGGTGGTCGTCGGTGGTTTGGGAGGCTCGACGACGATGTCCGGTGTGAGGCCGGCGCCGTCGATGGCGCGCTTATTGGGGGTGAAGTATTTGGCGGTGGTGAGCCTGAGCCCGGAGCCATCGTTGAGCGGAATCACGGTCTGTACCGTCCCCTTGCCAAAGGTCTGGGTCCCCACCACGACCGCCCGCTGGTGGTCCTGGAGCGCTCCCGCGACGATCTCGGAGGCACTGGCGGAGCCTTTGTTCACCAACACCACCATGGGGAAGTCCTGGGGATTGTCATGTTGGTCCACAAAGCTCAGATTCTGACTCTTCGCCCGCCCCTCCGTATAGACGATGAGCTTCCCCTTCTCCAGGAAGAGATCGGCGATCTGCACCGCCTGCGTCAGGAGCCCTCCGGGGTTGTTCCGCAGATCGAGGACGAGGCCGCGCATCCCCTTCTCCCTGAGGGCCTTGAGCTCCTCCTGCAGATCCCGGCTGGTCCGTTCCTGGAATGAGATCAGTCGGACGTACCCGATCCCCTCCCCGAGGTCCGACGTGCGCACGCTGTGCACTTCGATGATGTCGCGGGTGACGGTGACGTCAAAGGGGTCCTGCTCCTCGCGGAGAATCGTGATGGTCACCGGGGTTCCCTTGGGTCCCCGCAGTTTGCGCACCGCGTCGACGAGCGTCATGTCCTTGGTCGGGGCGTTGTCGATACGGATGATGCGATCGCCGGCGACGATCCCGGCCCGGTCCGCCGGGGTCCCCTCGATGGGGGCGACCACGGTGAGATACCGCTCCCGGACCGTAATCTCAATCCCGAGCCCGCCGAAGCTCCCCTGAGTCTCGACCTGCATCTCCTTGTACAGCTCGGGCGGCATAAAAGAGCTGTGGGGGTCTAACGACTCCAGCATCCCCCGAATCGCCCCGAAGATCAGCTCCCTGGAGTTGGTTGGTTCGACGTAGTTTTGCCGCACCAGCGTGAGGACCTCGGAGAAGACCTTGAGCGTGTCGTAGGCGTCATCCGTCGCCACGACCCGGTGGTGAACACCGCTGGTGACGATCACCACCGTCAATAATGCCATGACCAGCACAACCCTGATCCGCCTTGTCAACTTCCCGGAGACCATCGTTGGGACCTCCTCTGCCCGCGCGTCGCTCTGTACCTGGGATGAGCCCTCGGAGAGACAAACGACAGTATACCACAGGAGTATGGCCACTCAGGGGAAAATTTCAGGGGCGGGGGGAGAGCCAGGCGAGGGGGTCCTGCGGCTCGCCCCGGTAGCGGACCTCAAAATAGAGCTGGGGACCCTCCAGGGAGCCGGTCTCTCCAACCCGTCCGATCGCCTGACCGACCCGCACCGCATCCCCCACCTGGACCAGCAGGTCCGAGGCGTGGGCATAGAGGGAGTAGAATTCCTCGCCGTGATCCACGATGATCAGCTTGCCGTAGCCGCGGAACCAGTCGGCATAGAGGACCGTGCCGTCGTGGACCACCTGGATCTGCTGGCCCAGGGGGGCACGAATGCCGACCCCCTTGTTGAAGGTCGCCGTATTGAACTTGGGGTTCTGGTTCCGGCCAAAGCGGGAGGCCACGTCTCCGGTGGTGGGCCAGGGGAGCTTGCCCTTGACGGCGGCGAAGGCGCCACTCGGCAGAGAGGGTGACGGCTTCGGGGCCGCCTTCGCCCGCTTGCTCAGCTGGTTGATCAGTTCCTGCAGGCGGGCCGAAACGGTCTCGAGCTCCCGGACCGAGGTGAGGTAGCCCTCCTTCTCCTCCCGGAGTCGAGCCAGCAGGATCCGCTGCCGCCACTTCTCATCGGCGATCGCCGCCTCGGTCGCCCGGATGCGGCTCCGACTCTTTTCCAGGGCAGCCTTGCGGGACTCGAGGGTCGTCTGCTTCTTGCCGAGGTCCGTGACCGTCACGGCGTAGCGGTCGCTCAGGGTCCGATCCTGGGCCGTGATGATCTTGAGATACTTCATCCGGCGCACCATGTCGGTGACGCTCTCGGCAGAGAAGAGGAGGCGGAAGACACCGTACTGCCCCTGCTTGTACAAGGCCCGCAGCCGGCCGGCCCACCGCTCCGTAATCTCGTCCAGCTGGCGTTCGGTGCGCGTGGTCTCTTGCCTGAGCTCGCGCAGCCCCCGCTCCTCGGCCCGCAGGTTCGTTTCCAGCGTGGTCAGCTCCTGCGTCTTCTTGTCCAGTTGCTCTTGGATTCTTTTCAGGGTGGCCTCGACGGCCGCCTCCTTGGCGGCGGTCTCATGGGCCTTCTTCCGCTCCTCCGCGATCTCCTTCTTCAGTCTCTCCAGGCGCTGTTTCTTCTCGCGTAACGTTCCTTGCTCATCGGCCTGGAGGCCCCCGGCGAGGAGCAGGATCGCGAGCGCGATCGGCACGGCCACGCGGCTGTGTCTCATCTCCCCTTTCTTACGCCCTGAGAAATCGCCGAACCGCCACGAGACTCCCCACGGCCCCCAGGAGTGCCCCGACGCCGACTATGCCCATCCGGTACTCGACATCGAGGAACCGGCCCAGTTCTGCTCCCGAGAAGATGAGCGGGGCCGACGCCCCTAGTTGCCACAGGGTGGCCCTGAACAAGACGTAGAGCATTCCCAAGGCGAGCGCGGCCCCCAGCCCGCCCTGGAGTGTCCCATCGAGGATGAGGGGGATCTGGATGTAGCTCCGACTCGCCCCGACCAGGCGCATGATCTCGATCTCTTGCGCCCGCGCATAGACGGCCAACCGGATGGTGTTGGCCACGATAAAGAGCGAAGCGATGCCCAACACGGCACCGATCACGATCCCGAGGATCTTCATCACCTGGACAAGGCTGATCAGGCGGTCCACCCACTCCTGACCGTACAGGACGTCTTCGACGCCTTCCATCCGCCTGAGCGAGACGGCGAGTTGGCCCAGGGCGGTGGCCGTCTGGTACTGTTTCTGAATCCGGAGCTGAAAAGAGGCTGGCAGCGGATTGGTCTTCAGCCCCTCCAACAGGCTTTCCTGGCCCCGGATCTGTCTCCGAAAGTCGGCCAGGGCCTCCTCCCGTGAGACGTACGTCACCTCCCGGACCGCCAACTCGCCCTCGAGGCGTTTTCGGAGGAGCGTTACCTGTTCGGGGGTGATCGCGTCGGTGAGAAAGGCGATGACCTGGAAGTCCTCCGCCCACTGCGCCACCACGGTGCCCAAGTTCAGGGTGAGCAGGAGGAAGGTTCCAGTCACCAGGAAGGCGACGGTGATGGCCCCGATGGAGGCGACCACGCCCCAGCCCCCCCGCCGAAAGTTCAGGAGGGTCTCATCCAGGAGATGCCGCAACCGCTCCCAGAACATCGACTAGTGCCGTTCCAACTTCTTCTCCCGAATGCCTGAGAAGAAGGAAGCGAGGCGTTTGCGTAAGTAGCGCAGCACGTAGGTGTAGTGCATCAGTTTCTCCGGGTGGGCGCCAATAGTTGGAACGGCATCAGCGAATCTCCTCCATCAATCGGCCCTGCTTCAGGATGAGGGCGCGCTGGCCCATCTCGGAGACGAGCCTGCGGTTGTGGGTCGCCACCACGACCGTGGTCCCTCGGATGTTCACCTCGACCAAGAGGCGCATGACGTCCAGGGCCAGGTCCGGGTCGAGGTTGCCGGTCGGCTCGTCCGCCAGCAGGATGGCGGGGTCGCTCATCAGGGCCCTCGCGATGGCGACCCGCTGTTGTTCCCCACCTGAGAGCTTGTAGGGGATCTCGTCGGCCTTCTGCAGGAGGCCAACCTCTTTCAACAGGCGGCCGATCTTGCGCCGGCTGACGGCCTCGGGGACGCCCAACACCCGGGTGACGAGGTGGAGATTGTCGTACACGGTCCGGTCCATGAGGAGTTTGAAATCCTGGAAGATGACGCCGATGCTGCGGCGGAGCGCGGGCAGCTTGCTCTCCCGCAGCCGGACGACATTGCGGCCGTTGACGAGAATCTGGCCCGAGGTCGGCAGCTCATCCCGGAAGATGAGGCGGAGCAGGGTGGTCTTTCCGGCGCCGCTCGGGCCGGAGAGAAAGACGAATTCCCCCCGCTGGATGTGGAGCGTGATGTCCGAGACGGCCACGACCTCCTTGGGGTAGATCTTGGAGACATGGAACATCTGAATCATCGCGTCTCCCCGATGCGCGCGGGCAGCGTCTGCGCCTGAGGCTAACGCGTTCCCCGGCAATTTGCAACCCCATTCTGGCCCGCCGCACCGCGGCGGATGACCGTGGCACGGCTCGGGGCGCCTCTCGGGGCCGGCGGCATTGACAGGGCGGGGGCTCTTCTCTAGCATAAGTATGAAGTGTGAACCCGGTGACAGGAAGAGCCCTGACTATGGCGAACGTCCCGGGATCGCCGGTGCCGCGCGGACGCCGGATCCCCCTCTCGCAATTCTGGCTTGATTGGCGGATCAGTCTCTTTCTGCTGGGGGTCTGTGTCGTGGTCGTGGCGGTCGCCCTGATCGCGCTCACCCGTGGACCGACCGTCGTCCCGTCGGTGGCGGGGTCTTCCCCCGCGATCCACCGCGAGCGGGCCCAGTTTTATGAGGGGCTCGGCAGAATCGAGGACGCGATTCGCGAATACGAGGCCGCGATCCGGCAGAGCCCGACAGACCCTGCGCTCTACCGGGCGCTTGCCCTCCTTTTCGACAGGGAGGGCAGGTTCGGCGAGGCGATCGTCGCGTACCAGCGGCTCCTTCAGCTCGAGCCAGCGTCGCCAGAGGAGTCGGCCATCCGGAGGCGGATCGCAGAGCTTCGACAGCGGCGCTGACTCGATTCGCTCTTCTGGTGCTCGGGCGCGATCTCCCCTGAGCACCTTGACCTGTTCTGTGTAGCACAGGAGGCGACCCCATGCCACAGCGTTTGGACCGCAGGACCTTCCTTTCCATCGTGGGGCTTGGAAGCCTTTCCGTCCTCCTCGCCCCGTCTCGTGCCACAGGAGGGGAAAAACCGCCGGTCCCGGGGGCGCTGCTCATCGCCAAGATCAGGACCCCGCCGTTCAGGGACTCGGTTGTGCTCCTGTTCGACCACGCGCAGCAGGGGTCCGCGGGTCTGATCGTCAACAAGCCGGACCATCAGAGTCTGGGCCGCCTCATGGCCCAGATGAATCTCCCCTTCCGCGACCGCGGCACGTTCGAGCGGTACGCCGAGTCTGAGGTGCTGTACGGAGGCCCCGTCGGCCGGGACAGCGAAATCTCCTTTATTCACACCCCCCCGGGGAGATGGGCCCCCTCCTGGAGCCTGGGCAAGGTGGGCGTGACCCGGACCCCTGAGCTGCTGCGGGACCTCGCGGCCGGGACGGCACGCCTCGAGCAGGTGGTGGCGTGTCTCGGAGTTTCGGGGTGGGCGCCCGGCCAGCTCCAGGGCGAGATCGCCGGCGGGCACTGGCAGGTGCTCTACGCCGAGCCCCAGGCGTTGCCCGGCTTGCTGTTCGACACGCCACCGTGCGACCGCTTTGACAAGGCGCGCACGCTGCCCGAGGGCCGGCCGGTCAGCATTCCCCGCCACGCCATCTAGAATCCTCCGTCACCACCCCATCGAACCAGCCCGAACGGAACTTCTCGAGCCCGACTCCTCCGTCCGTTGATGTCCAACCGCCAGGGGTTCTCCCAATCTTTGGGACAGCGTCGGCATGAAGATACCGCATCTCGTGGACCGCCACCTGTCGGGTGATCTCCGGTAGAGAGTGGGCGATTGCCACTCTACGGAAGGCGGTCACGCGACAGGTGGCGGTTCTTGGACGTTTTAGGAAAAGACAAGCGACTATTGGCCCGGCCCTTCCGTTGAACCCCTAGCGATTCGAGGGATTCCGCGGCTGGCAGCAAATTTGCATGAGGCGATAGACTGCCGCTCGCAGATCGTGGTCGCATGCCTTCTGAGCAGTAACCCTGGACGGCCGAGGGAACAGCACGCTGAGCTAACCAGAAAATGCTTGGAGGGGACAGATGAGCAACGAGCCTCAAAGGCGGCGGGTTGTCCGCTTTCGCATTCGTGGTATCTCAGGGGCTATCACGACCCCCCAGGAGGCGGAGGTGCTCGATCTCAGCGTGACAGGAGCCCTTGTCGAGCACCAGGGCATGCTCCGGGTTGATGCCATCTGCTTCCTTGATCTGCCCACCTCCGCCGCGGAGCCCATGACCATCCAGTGTCGCGTGATCCACAGCCGGGTAAGTCGACGCGAGCCGGAAGGGGCTCTGTATTATCGGACCGGGGTGGAATTCCTCGATCTCACCCCGGCAGCGGAGCAAGCCCTGGGGGCGCTGATTCGCTCCTATGGGGCCCCCGAGGGCGGAGAGGGAGAAGGCGGCTGACGGCCGGCCTCGTCTCCGGACGGATCACTGGATCTCTTCAGGCTCGCTCGCGGGTGGTTCCGATCGTTTTATGATCTGTCGCCAGGCGTTGTGGGTCCGCTGCAGTGACGACTCTCTCGCGTAGTACCTCCAGATCTCGTCCTTTTCCTGAAGGCCCAGATGAAGGAACTCCACCCCTGCAGTCCCTGGGGTGACCCACTTCACTTTAGCCAGAGTCTGGACGGGACGGTGGCTGAGGGGGAGGTGGAAGCGGAGGAGGACGTCGGCTCCGACGGGGGGAGTTGTCTCCTGCGTCGTGAGGAGCGTTCCGTGAGTCCCGATGTTCGTGATCCGCCCCTGCTGGGTGCGGGCACCCCTGACCTCGTACTCCACCGCCAGGTCGCAGGCAGCACGCGGTGAGCGACGCTTATCGGTTCGCTCAGTCATGGCGGACTCCTCGGCGGCGGTCATACGCGCGCTCGTACTCGGCGATCAGGCCGGCATCCGCAAAGCTGAAGTAGCGATCGTCCCCGATGATAACATGGTCCAGGACCTTGACCCGCATGATCTTCCCGGCGAAGACCAGCTCTTCGGTGATCGTCTTGTCGGTGGCACTCGGTTTGGGATTGCCCGACGGGTGGTTGTGGGCAACGATGAGGGCCGCGGCATGGTGGCGATTGGCCATCTGCATGATCTCGCGAGGATAGACCGGACTTTCCGTGAGCGAGCCTTCACTCGCCGTGCGAACGTCGACGATCTCGTTCTGGCCGTTGAGGAGCAGGACCCGAAAGACCTCCTTCTTGAGATCTCGCATCTCTGGCAAGAGAAAGGCATGGACATCCTCTGAGGACTCCACCTTCCCCTTGATCTGCTTGGCCTCGCTGAGGGAGCGGCGGCCGAGTTCGAGGGCCGCCTGCAGCTCTGCGATCTTGGCACTCCCCAACCCCTTGACGGCGCGCAGGTCGTGTGCATCGGCGGCGGAGAGGCCCCGCAAGCCCCCAAAGGTTTGCAAGAGCTCCCGTCCGAGATCGACGGCGCTTTGCCCTCTGACGCCGGTGCGACACAGGATGCCGAGGAGTTCGGCCGTCGTCAGCTGCTGCGGGCCATGCTTCAAGAGGCGTTCGCGGGGCCGCTCCCCTTCCGGCCACTCTTTGATCGCCCGCGGATATCGCTTGCCCCCCATTGGATTCTCCGGATCGATCTCGTCGTCGTTCAGGGCGGATCATAAAGGGAATACTATACCATTGTCACGCGGAAAGGCCACAGGACAAGGACGGAAGCGGGCTATGGCTGATCGGCCCGCCGCTGCGTCGTTCGAGACGGCGCCGCTTTCCCTTCAACGGCCCGAAGGAGCTCCTCGGAGCAATAGAGGGGTCATTAATGGCAGTTGACCTCAGTAATAACAATAACTTAGATAAGACTCTCTAAGGGAGGCTTGCCCTGAACAGGCCATCAGGGCATCCGTGTGGCCCCTCAAAGGATCGAGGTGATGAGGAGCAAGATCGTGAGGGCCGACATCAGGAAGGCCGTGCCCCAGCCGATCAGGTTCACCAGGGGGGAGTTCACCGCCGCCCCCATGACCTCGCGGTCGTTGATGAGCTGGAGCACGATGACCAGGATGAACGGGAGGAGGATGCCGTTCAGGGTCTGCGAAAAGAACATGATCGGGATGAGGGGAAGGTCGGGCCAGAGGATGGTCGCGGCGCCCATCCCGATCATGGCCAGATAGATGGCAAAAAATCCTGGTGCCTCAGCGGGCCGCCGATCGACGCCGGTGGTCCAGCCTAACGCCTCGCAGGCGGCATAGGCCGTGCTCAGGGGGAGGACGGCGGCCGAGAAGATCGAGGCATTGAGGAGGCCCAGGGCGAAGAAGAGACTCGCGTATCGTCCCGCGAACGGCTCCAGGGCCCGGGCCGCATCCGCGGCGGTTTCGATTCGGACGCCGTGCGCGTGAAGCGTGGCCGCACACGCCACGATGATAAAGTAGGCTACACCCGTGGCCACGAAGGCCCCCAGGATCACATCGAGGCGGGCGTATTTGTACTCTTTCCATCGGAGTCCTTTGTCCACGGTGGAGGACTGCACGTAAAATTGCATCCAGGGTGTGATGGTGGTTCCGACCAGGGTGATCACCATGAGGAGATAGTCCTGGTCCATGTGGAAGGAGGGGCGGATCGTCTGCCGCAAGACCTCGCCCCAGGGAGGGGTCGCGAGGAAGGCAGAGATGACATAGAGCAGGTACAGCGCGCTCGCGATCAGGAACACGCGCTCGACTCTAGCGTAGGTGCCTTGGATCACGAGCCAGGCGACGAAGCCGGCGGTCAGGGGAACGGAGAGAAAACGGGGGATGCCGAAGATCTCAAAGGCCGCGGCCGCGCCCGCGAACTCGGCCATGGTGTTGGCCAGGTTGGCGAGGATGAGAATCGCGAGAATCAGAACGGTTGCCCGGACGCCGTAGCGCTCCCGAATTAGCTCCCCCAGGCCCTTGCCGGTCACCACGCCCATCCGACTCCCCATCTCCTGCACCACGGCGAGACTGATCGTGGTGAAGAAGAGGGCCCAGAGCAGGCTGTAGCCGTAGTGGGCACCCGCCAGGGAATAGGTGGCAATGCCACCGGCGTCCTGGTCCACGCTGGCCGTGATGATCCCCGGCCCCATGATCGACAAAAAGACGAGGAGCCGACGCTTGTGCCGGTAGGGCATTCGCATGAAGCGCCTTG
>JAHFDE010000052.1:9354-12705 GCA_023249165.1 Candidatus Methylomirabilota bacterium
GCCTCGGATCTGACGGTGGCGAACTGGGTGACCATGATCTCGTCCAGCCGCTGGTCTGCCTTGGCCACCAATAGCTCTCGCAGGCTCAGGACCCCCACGAGCCGCTCTGAGGGGTCGGTCACGTAGAAATAGTAGATCGTCTCCGCCTCGTCCGCCACGGTCCGGAGCACCTCCAGGGCCTGGCTCACGGTGGGTTCAGGGCGCAGGGTCACGTACCCGGTGGTCATGAGCCCACCGGCAGTGTCTTCCTCATGCTCGAGGAGTTCTGCCACATCCTCCGCCTCGGCCGGCTCCATCTCTTGGAGAAGCTCTTGAGCCTTGGCCTGCGAGAGGTCTCCCAGGACATCAGCGGCTTCGTCCGGCTCCATCATCTCCAGGATGTCCGACGCCCGCTCCGGCTCGAGCATCTGGATGATTCCCGCCTGGACCTCGGGCTCGGTCTCTGTCAGGGCCTCGACCGCCGTCTCGGCGTCCAGGGCGTCGAGGATGACCGCACGCTCGCTGGGGTTCAGTTCCTCCACGATATCGGCGATGTCCGCCGGGTGCAGCTGAGCCAGCTTGGTGTAGACGGCCTGCTTTCGGGCCCGGGTCAGTTCGGTCTCGATGGGCTCCACATGCTCCCAGGAGACGACATCCCTGGGAATCGTGATGCCAAAGGTGGAGACGATCGACCGGACGAGACCTTCGGCGAAGAGGCGGCGAAGCAAGCTGCGCATGCCGGCGAGCACCGCCACCACGTGGTAGCCCCCCTCTCGCCACTCGAGCTGTACATCGTTGACCCGGACGACACGCCAGCGATGGGTATCCATCACCTTCTTGTCCAGGATGTTTCTCCCGAGCGGCATCTCGTTTGCCCTGAGATCGCTCGGGGCGAGTTCCTCGGTGGGCCGGTCCAAGATGATGGTGGGGCCACCCGGGGTCTCTGCAATCTCGGCGACGGCTTCCCAGGGGACGAGCAAGTCGCCCTCGCTCGGCCGTGCGACGCTCAGCTTGCTCACGCGAGGATACATGCCTCGAAAGAGCACCACCAGGTCCTTCAGCGTGCCCACCTCTGCGCCGCGGCTATCCAGGACCGGCCGCCATTGCAAGCGGGTCAGAGGGGTAATCCGTTCCGCAGGTTCCTGAACCATACTGATTGCTCCTGCCCGGGCTTACATAGTACCGAACAGCAGGGCGGTGTCAATCCCAATCAGCTGTCGGCAGCCAGTGATGAGCAGCTAGCACGCTAGGACGCTAGGATGCTGGAACGCTCGGAGGCGTGCAGCAGCTTCGCCGGATCTGAAGGGCCTTTGTCTTCGGGAGTGTAGCCTACTTGCGTCCAAGCCTTCCAGCCTTCTCGCCGCGTCTCCCCTGTTCAGGACCGGGGTGGTGTGCTATGGTGATGGCTTGGTGAGGAGTTTCGGCCATGGATGCGGGGGAGGTACGCTTCATCGCGGACAGCATGCTGGGCAGGCTGGCCACGTGGCTCCGCATCCTGGGGTACGACACCCTGTATTTCCGGGATGCCCAGGACGGTCGGCTCGTCGCCCTGGCGCGGCGCGAGGGGCGGATCCTCCTGACGCGGGATACGCAACTCCTCATGCGGCGGCGGCTCTGCCCGATGCTCTTTGTCCGCCATGATCGGGTGTGGGAACAGCTGAGACAGGTGACCGGCGAGCTCGGGCTCAGCATGGGACCGCGGCTGGGGAGCCGGTGTCTCCGCTGTAATCGATCCCTCGCCCCCCTCGCGAAGGCCCGTGCCGCGGGACGGGTTCCCGAGTACATCTTTCGCCGTCATGACGTCTTCTTTCATTGTGAAGGGTGCGGCCGGGTCTTTTGGGGCGGGACGCACCTCACGCACATGGAGGAGACCGTGCGGGCCTTATGCGGCTGATCTTCATGGGGACGCCGGCATTCGCTGTGCCCTCGCTCACCCGCCTCCTTCAGGCGGGGCACGAGGTACCGCTGGTCGTGACCCAGCCGGACCGCCCTGCCGGCCGGGGGAAAGCGCTGCGCACGCCGGCCGTCAAGCGGGCGGCCGAGGAAGCGGGCCTTTCCGTGATCCAGCCGGTGAAGATCGGAGACGCAGAGGTGGTGGGCCGCCTCCGACAAGCGAGACCTGAGGTGCTGGCGCTGGTCGCCTTTGGCCAGCTCCTGCCCCGAGCGATCCTCGAGATTCCCCCACAGGGATGCTTCAATGTCCATGCATCCCTGCTCCCGAAGTACCGCGGGCCGGCCCCCATCCCCTGGGCGCTGATTCGGGGGGAGACGGTGACGGGCGTCACGATCATGGAGATCGTCGAAGCGATGGACGCCGGACCGATTCTGCTTCAGCGGAAAATCTCGATCGCCGCTGAGGATACCGCGGGAACTCTGGAGGATCGCCTGGCACCTCTGGGGGCAGAGGCACTCATCGAGACGTTACGCGCCGTGGAGCGCGGGGAAGTGACGAAGAGCCCACAGAACGAAGCCGAGGCCACCTACGCGCCGAGGCTTCCTCCGGACATCGGGCGTCTCCGGTGGTCCCGAAGCGCGGGTGATCTCTGGAACCTGGTCCGTGGCCTCGCGCCCCAGCCCGGGGCCCACACCTTCTACCGCGGCCGACTGGTGCGGGTTCTCGGGGCGCAGCCGCTGCCCGGCGACCATCCAACGCGTGCGGGCACCATCGTTGGGGTGCGCAAGGGGATGGGGGTCGAGGTGGCGACGGGTCAGGGGACTCTTCTCCTCACCCGGCTGCAGCCGGAGGGGAGGCGGGTCATGACGGCCGAGGAGTTTTCCCGTGGCTATCGCGCGGAGGTGGGGAGTGCCTTCGTCTCCACCCGGGAGGAATCCGCGACGCCTCGCCCTGGAGATTCTCGTCCGGGTCGAGCGGGATAAGGCGTACGCGAATGTCCTCCTGGACGCCCGGCTCAGGCGGCAGAGGCTGGCACCTCGCGACCGGGGTCTGGCGACGGAGCTCACCTACGGGGTCCTGCGGCATCGCGGGACGATTGACTTTCTCCTGTCACGCGTCCTGGATCGGCCGCTTCAGGCGGTTGATCTCGACGTGAGGAATCTCCTGAGACTCGGGGCATACCAGCTCTTTCATCTGACCAAGGTCCCGGGCTACGCGGCGGTCCACGAGACGGTCCGGCTGGCCCGCCGCGGGACGGGGACCTTTGTCAATGCCATTCTGCGGGCCTTGGCGCGACGCGGTCCGCTCAAGGAAGAAGAGCTGCCCGAGGACCCGGTCCTGGCAGACTCGGTCCGGTATTCCCACCCCGCCTGGCTGGTGGAGCGATGGCTGAAGCAATTGGGGGAGGAGGCGCGGCATCTCATGGAGGCTAACAATCGGACTCCCCCTGTCGCGATCGGGTGGAACCCCCTCCGGGG